>NZ_JBGQQZ010000197.1:0-205 GCF_045528575.1 Ruoffia sp. FAM 24228 | reverse complement strand
TACTTAAAGACATTCAAGATAAATTAGAACGTACATGGTCACCTGAACAAATTGTTGGACGAGATTATCAGGGGAAAATTTCCTTTAAATCCATCTATAACTGGATTTACCAAGATATCTTAAAGGTACCCCTAACTGTCTTAAGACACAAAGGAAAAAGTCGAGAGCCTCAAGAAACGCGAGGAAAGTTTAATATCGGCACTCC
>NZ_JBGQQZ010000196.1:0-213 GCF_045528575.1 Ruoffia sp. FAM 24228 | reverse complement strand
AACGCCCCAAATCTGTGAAGAATCGAAAAGAGTTCGGGCATTGGGAACTCGACACAGTTGTTTCTTCTCGAGGCAAGAGTAAAGGTTGTTTTGCGAGCTTTGCAGAACGAAAAAGCCGTATATATATCAATGTCATTAAGTTAAGGGGAAATGAATTCCTATCGTTATATAAAGACGCCTCTTCTTCACATGAAATAGTGTGAAGAAGAGGCG
>NZ_JBGQQZ010000195.1:0-219 GCF_045528575.1 Ruoffia sp. FAM 24228 | reverse complement strand
AGGACTTTAAAGCTTCCTTAGGTAAGTTTTCTCTCAAATCTTCAATCGCAGTTTGCATAGCAACTTTAGAGCGATTTGGCATGGGTAAAGCAATATATATACGGCTTTTTCGTTCTGCAAAGCTCGCAAAACAACCTTTACTCTTGCCTCGAGAAGAAACAACTGTGTCGAGTTCCCAATGCCCGAACTCTTTTCGATTCTTCACAGATTTGGGGCGTT
>NZ_JBGQQZ010000194.1:0-245 GCF_045528575.1 Ruoffia sp. FAM 24228 | reverse complement strand
ATGGTCGAAACCCCGTCGTGTCTGTATTCGATCAATCCGTGAAGCAGGAGAACTCCTCTTTCAACACGCATTCATTGTGACCAATCTGTCAGATAACGTATCGCCTCAAGTTATATTTTCTCTTTACTGCAAGCGAGGGACAATGGAGAATTTCATCAAAGAAGCGAAAGGTGGCTTTTATTTCGATAAAACAGATAGTCCACGCTTCTTAGAAAATCATGTCAGAATGATGATTAGTCTGCTTG
>NZ_JBGQQZ010000193.1:0-245 GCF_045528575.1 Ruoffia sp. FAM 24228 | reverse complement strand
CAAGCAGACTAATCATCATTCTGACATGATTTTCTAAGAAGCGTGGACTATCTGTTTTATCGAAATAAAAGCCACCTTTCGCTTCTTTGATGAAATTCTCCATTGTCCCTCGCTTGCAGTAAAGAGAGAATATGACTTCAGGTGAGACATTATCGGATAGATTAGTCACAATGAATGCGTGTTGAAAGAGGAGTTCTCCTGCTTCACGGATTGATCGAATACAGACACGACGGGGTTTCGACCAT
>NZ_JBGQQZ010000192.1:0-245 GCF_045528575.1 Ruoffia sp. FAM 24228 | reverse complement strand
ATGGTCGAAACCCCGTCGTGTCTGTATTCGATCAATCCGTGAAGCAGGAGAACTCCTCTTTCAACACGCATTCATTGTGACCAATCTGTCAGATAACGTATCGCCTCAAGTTATATTTTCTCTTTACGGCAAGCGAGGGACAATGGAGAATTTCATCAAAGAAGCGAAAGGTGGCTTTTATTTCGATAAAACAGATAGTCCACGCTTCTTAGAAAATCATGTCAGAATGATGATTAGTCTGCTTG
>NZ_JBGQQZ010000191.1:0-251 GCF_045528575.1 Ruoffia sp. FAM 24228 | reverse complement strand
GCTTAGTTCCACTAAGCGAATTGGTAGAGTCTGCTTACGCAAGGTATTGAACCGCCGTGTACGGAACCGTACGCACGGTGGTGTGAGAGGTCGACTAGTCAAATAATGGCTAGTCTCCTACTCGATTCCTATGTTTAAGTGTCTCTCTATGCAACGATAGTTTGTGTTGTGTTCTCATCTTTAAAGAAGAGCGGTCGTCTCTTTTTGGTCTGTCTAACCAGTAAGTTCTGAGTAATCAAAATACGAAAACG
>NZ_JBGQQZ010000190.1:0-252 GCF_045528575.1 Ruoffia sp. FAM 24228 | reverse complement strand
ATTTTTTGATAGTTATTCACATTAATTCCTCCTAAAAAAGCTCTAATCAAGTGAGATTTTTTAGGTGTTTTTTGGGTTGTCAAGTATTTACGCTTAATTTTCAGGTCTTTTTTGAATAAGATTTGATCCTCTGTTGTCAAATCAAATGCAACACTATTGTTATTCAAAAGACATACCCCATTAGACTTTTAGGTATAGGGTTTCCCCCATGGGGGAAATGTCGCTTTTCGATTCTTTTATAACTCAAGTCTT
>NZ_JBGQQZ010000189.1:0-253 GCF_045528575.1 Ruoffia sp. FAM 24228 | reverse complement strand
GAAGGTATTAATAATAAAATTAAAGTATTGAAACGAACAGCCTACGGCTATCGAAATTACAGTCATTTTAGAGACCGTATTTTACTTATGACGCGATTATATGTCCCTCAGACAAATAAAAAAGATCGGTTCTTGAATTTTTGGTGTTGGTGAGAGAAATCTCACTGACACCTTTTTTTGTATGTACACAAAAGCCAGTGAATTCCTATATAATAAAGTTACCATACATTACTAAAAGGAGAATTCACTTGGC
>NZ_JBGQQZ010000188.1:0-253 GCF_045528575.1 Ruoffia sp. FAM 24228 | reverse complement strand
AATGGAATAAAGACTTGAGTTATAAAAGAATCGAAAAGCGACATTTCCCCCATGGGGGAAACCCTATACCTAAAAGTCTAATGGGGTATGTCTTTTGAATAACAATAGTGTTGCATTTGATTTGACAGGGAGCGTCAAGAAGTTTGTGTAAATAAAGAATTCCTTCTGTAAAAAAATCAGCTCTCTGCTAGTGTTCCAAACATTTCCCATAGCTCTGCTTCAGCTTGCTGGAAACCGCGGTGGCTTCGGGTTA
>NZ_JBGQQZ010000187.1:0-255 GCF_045528575.1 Ruoffia sp. FAM 24228 | reverse complement strand
TTTTAATTTTGCACGTGCTTGAACAAAAGCTGAAGCGGTGGGAGTTTCGACATGGTAGTTCCATTGTTCAAGTAATTCGCTGTTAAGGCTTTGAGCGCCGAATTTAATAATCGATTCAATAACAACCGACATGGGCAGTTTGCGTTTCCGAGTAAAATCAGCGGAAGGATAATAGACATGTTCTTCCCGATTTTGACAAACGGATTGAATCGCTGACTGTAGATATTGATACGTTATTTTTTGATAGTTATTCAC
>NZ_JBGQQZ010000186.1:0-255 GCF_045528575.1 Ruoffia sp. FAM 24228 | reverse complement strand
GGCTCCTAGTGCCAAGGCATTCACCGTGCGCCCTTTGTTTCTTAACCACATATTTCTCGCGCTATTATTACTTTTTAACTCTGTATTTCTACAGACTCGGTCAATTCTTTGGTTTATGATTTAATTTCGATTAAAATTATATCTTCATTTAAGAAAATTGTTCTAATACAATCTGTCGCATCGACGGATTATATTAGGTGTTGATATTCAGTTTTCAATGAGCTAAGTTTGAATGGTTCCTTGCAGTTAAACAAG
>NZ_JBGQQZ010000185.1:0-255 GCF_045528575.1 Ruoffia sp. FAM 24228 | reverse complement strand
TAAACTCAAGGTTTGAAGTAATTACAACACTTTTAGTTTCATACCAATCACTAATTAATTGAAAGAGTAATTCAGAACCATTCTTGTTAAATGGGACGTAACCCATTTCATCTAATATAACCAACTGTACTCGATTAAATCGTTTTTTAAACCGCTCTAATTGATTGTTTTTCCATGCTCGTTCAAGTTCTAAGACAAGGTCACTAACTCGCCAAAATCGAGTCTCAATACCCTGTTGACAAGCTTTGTAGCCTA
>NZ_JBGQQZ010000184.1:0-255 GCF_045528575.1 Ruoffia sp. FAM 24228 | reverse complement strand
GGCTCCTAGTGCCAAGGCATTCACCGTGCGCCCTTTGTTTCTTAACCACATATTTCTCGCGCTATTATTACTTTTTAACTCTGTATTTCTACAGACTCGGTCAATTCTTTGGTTTATGATTTAATTTTGATTAAAATTATATCTTCATTTAAGAAAATTGTTCTAATACAATCTGTCGCATCGACGGATTATATTAGGTGTTGATATTCAGTTTTCAATGAGCTAAGTTTGAATGGTTCCTTGCAGTTAAACAAG
>NZ_JBGQQZ010000183.1:0-255 GCF_045528575.1 Ruoffia sp. FAM 24228 | reverse complement strand
GTCATTTAAATATCGGCGATATAGCCTAAAAGCCATCTTAACATTTACCTGATAATCCCAATGTCGTTTCTTTTTAGGAAATTTTACTTGTCCAACTAACCTCATGGTGAAATTGTAAGTAATTAATATTGCATATATTTCTTGATAGATTTGGCTGCTTTCTTTTGTATGTAAGTATTCTAAATCAACTGAATGCTTTAAATCACGAAAAGAAGTCTCAATTCCCCACCGTAAATGGTATAATTCTTTTAAGTC
>NZ_JBGQQZ010000182.1:0-255 GCF_045528575.1 Ruoffia sp. FAM 24228 | reverse complement strand
GAATGCTTTAAATCACGAAAAGAAGTCTCAATTCCCCACCGTAAATGGTATAATTCTTTTAAGTCATTGGGTGTAAAGTTGTCATCAAGATTTGTTATCAAGCACTCGTAGGTGCTTTCACTTAGCTCGAGTCTAACCACTCGGAAACGTATTTCGTAATAATCCTTACTGCCTCGTTTTAAAAAATCAAACTTAGACGTGGTTGATAGGAACCGAAAAGATGGATCGTCTTTAATCGCTTTGGTTCGGGAGTAG
>NZ_JBGQQZ010000181.1:0-255 GCF_045528575.1 Ruoffia sp. FAM 24228 | reverse complement strand
CTCAAAGGTATAAAGACTAAATATTTGTAGACAATCCGTCATACGTTGAAATTTTTAGTGAACCAAAAAGAAAGGTGAGTAATCATGGGAATATATAGTCCAGAAGTCGTCGAAATATTGAAGCAATCACCGTATATAGAAAATGTGAGTGAGCATGTAATTCAATATGGTGATGCATTTAAACAGGAGTTTTATTGTTTATCTCAACAAGGCCACAAACCCAAGGATATATTTTTATCATTGGGTCTTGACCCA
>NZ_JBGQQZ010000180.1:0-255 GCF_045528575.1 Ruoffia sp. FAM 24228 | reverse complement strand
CGATGCTTCATATTGCGTTTGTTTTGAAGATGATACGACAACTTATCGCCCAGCATCCGGTGAGTTTAGCGACGCAAACCCTGATTCATTCAGATCAAGGGAGTCACTTTACCAGTGTGAAATTTCAATACCTTGTGGAGAATAATGGGTTAATTCAATCGATGTCCCGACGTGGCAATTGTTGGGACAATGCCCCTCAGGAATCTTTTTATGGACATATGAAAGACGAGATTGATCTCGCTTCGTGTGAAGATT
>NZ_JBGQQZ010000179.1:0-255 GCF_045528575.1 Ruoffia sp. FAM 24228 | reverse complement strand
ATCGTGCAATTTATCGTGGCGACTTCGATGAGCCTGGTTTATCAACCGGTAATCGAGGCGCTATCCGTAAATTAAGACACAGAGGTAAAACACGCCATTCTAAAAATCACGTAGAGAGAAGAGGAAAAATCCCTATCTCCAATACGATTCATGAACGACCAGATAGCGCTAATGAACGAACTGAGATTGGTCATTGGGAAGCAGATACAGTTGCAGGTCAAACTGGTAAAGCGTGCTTAGTAACGCTAGTTGATA
>NZ_JBGQQZ010000178.1:0-255 GCF_045528575.1 Ruoffia sp. FAM 24228 | reverse complement strand
CGTTATTTTCCCAATTTTCGTGGAAATCAATTAATATCGAACCGATTAAACGCTCTGCAGAGGCTATGTTTGGATAAATTCCAATCACTCTGTCTCGCCGTCTAATTTCACGATTCAGACGCTCAACAGAATTGGTTGTGCGCAACGAAACATGAAAAGCTTCGGGTTCTAACATATATTGAATGGCATCCTCAAAACCATTATCTAAAATCTTTAAGGCTTCAGTATACTTGGGATTATCTTTAAGTTGCGATT
>NZ_JBGQQZ010000177.1:0-255 GCF_045528575.1 Ruoffia sp. FAM 24228 | reverse complement strand
TACGTTTATACTCTCCATGAGCAGTTGACGGTGAATAACTGCCATCCTTGTTTGAATTACGATGTAATTCTCTTGAGATAGTCGATTTAGAACGGTCCAGGGTCTCGGATATATGCCCGATAGTTTCACCTTGTTCATACATTAGGAATATTGTTTCTCGCTCATTCATGGTAAGATGTGTGTATGGATTCATAGCTTTCTCCTTCTAATAGTTGGTTGGTACATCTATTTTATAGGAAAACTATGGATCTTTTT
>NZ_JBGQQZ010000176.1:0-255 GCF_045528575.1 Ruoffia sp. FAM 24228 | reverse complement strand
CACCTTTTCCTTGAAACGCCGATAAAGCGTCCGCATGGAACAGTCAATGGGTTTTTCTTTACGCCCGATAATGACATCGGGTGTCCAGCCCTGTGAGACTTTTTCTTTAATGTAGACTTGTTGGTCTTCAGGAAGGACACACTTACATCTACCACACCGTTGTTTGTTTTTCTTATATTGTTGGTAATACTCAATGGCGGTATGGCCCTCTTTTAAGAAGTTGATGACGTTATAAATAGGTGTTCTAGAACGTTT
>NZ_JBGQQZ010000175.1:0-255 GCF_045528575.1 Ruoffia sp. FAM 24228 | reverse complement strand
GACGTTCTTGATGCCCGTTTGGCTTACGTTTTCCTTTCATGGGTAAGGTTTTTTCATCGAACACCTTTTCCTTGAAACGCCGATAAAGCGTCCGCATGGAACAGTCAATGGGTTTTTCTTTACGCCCAATAATGACATCGGGTGTCCAGCCCTGTGAGACTTTTTCTTTAATGTAGACTTGTTGGTCTGCAGGAAGGACACACTTACGTCTACCACACCGTTGTTTGTTTTTCTTATATTGTTGGTAATACTCAA
>NZ_JBGQQZ010000174.1:0-255 GCF_045528575.1 Ruoffia sp. FAM 24228 | reverse complement strand
TACCATTGTGGGTGTTCACCACAAGAGTGCTGTTATCACGCTAGTAGAGCGTCTTTCCAAAATCATCATCACTTTGAAACCGGATGGCCGCAAAGCCAGTGACATTGAACAGAGGATGAACCAATGGTTGGAATCGATTCCTCGACATTTCTTTAAGTCGATGACGTTTGATTGTGGTAAGGAATTTTCCAATTGGAAAGCATTAAGTAATCAACATGACATTGATATTTATTTTGCCGATCCAGGAACGCCCTC
>NZ_JBGQQZ010000173.1:0-262 GCF_045528575.1 Ruoffia sp. FAM 24228 | reverse complement strand
GACACGGATTCACCGCGGCTTCCAACAAGCTGAAGCAGAGCTAGAAAAAATGTTTGAAAGATTAACAAATTAATAAATCGATTTTATAGAAGGAGTACTTCATTTACACATAATTATTGACACTCCCCTTTCAATTGAGAGTGTAAAATATCTTGTGTAAATAGAAAAAAGGAAGCCCCTTCTGTAGAATAGAGTTACCACACTACATTCACAGAAAAGAGGACTTCCCTATGAACAATCTTACTACAGATATCTTACAGAC
>NZ_JBGQQZ010000172.1:0-268 GCF_045528575.1 Ruoffia sp. FAM 24228 | reverse complement strand
TTAACCCGAAGCCACCGCGGTTTCCAGCAAGCTGAAGCAGAGCTATGGGAAATGTTTGGAACACTAGCAGAGAGCTGATTTTTTTACAGAAGGAATTCTTTATTTACACAAACTTCTTGACGCTCCCCAAGATAAGCAATATATAATCGAGTAGGAGACTAGCCATTATTTGACTAGTCGACCTCTCACACCACCGTGCGTACGGTTCCGTACACGGCGGTTCAATACCTTGCGTAAGCAGACTCTACCAATTCGCTTAGTGGAACTA
>NZ_JBGQQZ010000171.1:0-270 GCF_045528575.1 Ruoffia sp. FAM 24228 | reverse complement strand
ATTACGATCACGTGGAATCTGTAGCTTAAGTTCACCATATTCTGTTTTGACCTTACGGTCATAGGTGCCATTGCGAGAGTTACCTGAATGGAAACCAATCCGCTCATACTTCTCATAATCTAAAAAGGCAGTCAGCTCTGTTCTCAGGAGCGTATTTACGGCTAATTCCAAGTGCGAACGGAATAATTCGTTCAAATCACCTTTTGTAGCTAGAGTCTGTAAGATATCTGTAGTAAGATTGTTCATAGGGAAGTCCTCTTTTCTGTGAAT
>NZ_JBGQQZ010000170.1:0-273 GCF_045528575.1 Ruoffia sp. FAM 24228 | reverse complement strand
AGGACTTTAAAGCTTCCTTAGGTAAGTTTTCTCTCAAATCTTCAATCGCAGTTTGCATAGCAACTTTAGAGCGATTTGGCATGGGTAAAGCAATATATATACGGCTTTTTCGTTCTGCAAAGCTCGCGAAACAACCTTTACTCTTACCTCGAGAAGAAACAACTGTGTCGAGTTCCCAATGCCCGAACTCTTTTCGATTCTTCACAGATTTGGGGCGTTTTGAGATGGGAGTGCCGATATTAAACTTTCCTCGCGTTTCTTGAGGCTCTCGAC
>NZ_JBGQQZ010000169.1:0-281 GCF_045528575.1 Ruoffia sp. FAM 24228 | reverse complement strand
TGTTTGCCTCCGGCTTCCTTCAGATTCCACCTCACGGTGGACACCCTTGCCTTTAGCTAACAGTTCCTACTGCCAAGTCTGTAGTGGACTTTCACCACCAAGTTATCGCCCATGCCGGGCGCACATAGAAAAAGAGCCTGCGAACATCATGTTCGGGTTCATGAATTTTTGATGTTGGTGGACCGAGGAGCCAGGTGACGCAGTCACCTTGGCTCTTTTTTTATTCCTATGTTTAAGTGTCTCTCTATGCAACGATAGTTTGTGTTGTGTTCTCATCTTTA
>NZ_JBGQQZ010000168.1:0-284 GCF_045528575.1 Ruoffia sp. FAM 24228 | reverse complement strand
GCCGTGGATCCAAATTATCAAGGACAGGGCTTTGGAACGCAAGGTATCTATCAAATGATGAAACAGTTAAATGCAGAGGACGAACGTCTATTTCGCTTATCAGTAGAAAAAGAAAATGCACACGCTAAACATTTATATCAAAAGAATGGCTATGGGGTCATATCAGAAGTCGTTTATTTAAAAGAATAACGGAGGGAATTTTTGGAATTATGGGACTTATTTGATCGGAGTGCAAACATCGTTAGTACGAATCATGGACGAGGAGATACGATTCCTGAAGGTAC
>NZ_JBGQQZ010000167.1:0-297 GCF_045528575.1 Ruoffia sp. FAM 24228 | reverse complement strand
GGGCGTAAAGAAAAACCCATTGACTGTTCCATGCGGACGCTTTATCGGCGTTTCAAGGAAAAGGTGTTCGATGAAAAAACCTTACCCATGAAAGGAAAACGTAAGCCAAACGGGCATCAAGAACGTCGCGGAAAACAAGCCTTCAAGCGAAATATCGTGGAAAGAGAGGCAGACTATCCAGCGTTCACCGAAGAATTCGGTCATCTCGAAGGAGATACCATTGTGGGTGTTCACCACAAGAGTGCTGTTATCACGCTAGTAGAGCGTCTTTCCAAAATCATCATCACTTTGAAACCG
>NZ_JBGQQZ010000166.1:0-298 GCF_045528575.1 Ruoffia sp. FAM 24228 | reverse complement strand
CAAAGGAGTGACCACAAATGACCTACACCCATCTTACCACGGATGAACTGGTGATGATAGAATCATATTACCACCAACATATTCCGGTCTCGACCATTGCCAGTCGTTTAAAACGTTCTAGAACACCCATTTATAACGTCATCAACTTCTTAAAAGAGGGCCATACCGCCATTGAGTATTACCAACAATATAAGAAAAACAAACAACGGTGTGGTAGACGTAAGTGTGTCCTTCCTGCAGACCAACAAGTCTACATTAAAGAAAAAGTCTCACAGGGCTGGACACCCGATGTCATTAT
>NZ_JBGQQZ010000165.1:0-314 GCF_045528575.1 Ruoffia sp. FAM 24228 | reverse complement strand
CGGTTTCAAAGTGATGATGATTTTGGAAAGACGCTCTACTAGCGTGATAACAGCACTCTTGTGGTGAACACCCACAATGGTATCTCCTTCGAGATGACCGAATTCTTCGGTGAACGCTGGATAGTCTACCTCTCTTTCCACGATATTTCGCTTGAAGGCTTGTTTTCCGCGACGTTCTTGATGCCCATTTGGCTTACGTTTTCCTTTCATGGGTAAGGTTTTTTCATCGAACACCTTTTCCTTGAAACGCCGATAAAGCGTCCGCATGGAACAGTCAATGGGTTTTTCTTTACGCCCGATAATGACATCGGGTG
>NZ_JBGQQZ010000164.1:0-315 GCF_045528575.1 Ruoffia sp. FAM 24228 | reverse complement strand
GAAAACAACTATGTGGCAGACATCGCACGCTAGATAAAGACTCTATTTTCCAGTTGGTCAAACGACTATTTCTCAACGAACAATGGTCTCCAGAACAAATTTCTGGTCGTTTGAACTTTGAAAATTCGGTTCTACGTCAAATGACGTTGGTGGAGAATAATAATCTTTTTTATTGAATTATTTTTAGATGGAATGGCAACAGTTTTTTTGACAAATTTTATAAGGTGCAGAACTTCTTTCCGTATGCTATTCCGATTGTCCTTGACAATGAGCCTCCTCGGATGTGACGATCTTCGGCAGGAGCTAACAGTTAAA
>NZ_JBGQQZ010000163.1:0-336 GCF_045528575.1 Ruoffia sp. FAM 24228 | reverse complement strand
ACGCCAAACGCAAAATGGAAAAGTGTATGACACCTACTATTCTGTTTATGACGCTGATGCAGGACAGGCCTTCTATGAAAAGCAACGACTGAACTGTGGCAGACGCCCCAAATGGGCGAACACAAATGCCTTCATTGACTGGGCAGATGACAAAATGTTAAATGAAAAATGGTCGCCGGACGTCGTGGTCGGATTTGCCAGAAAACACGCGCTGTTCGATTGTGCCATCATTCCTGGAACAACCGCTCTTTATCAATGGATTGACCGCGGAATCATGCGAACAAAGAACATGGACTTGCTTGAAAAACTGTCCCGTAAAATCAAAGCGGGCCGCCC
>NZ_JBGQQZ010000162.1:0-343 GCF_045528575.1 Ruoffia sp. FAM 24228 | reverse complement strand
ACTTACCTAAGGAAGCTTTAAAGTCCTTTACCTCAGATCGAGGAAAAGAATTTGCTTGTTATCCTGAGGTCGAAGCAGCAGGGATTGATTTTTATTTTGCCGATGCTTATAGTGCCTGGCAAAGAGGAACCAATGAGAACTCTAACGGTTTACTGCGTGAGTTTTTTCCTAAGAAAACAGACCTCGCTAGAGTAATTTCCCAAGAACTCAACCAAGCTTTGTGGTTAATGAATAATCGACCTAGGAAATGCTTAGATTACCAAACACCTTTGGAAGTATTTTTACACGAACTCTTATTAATTGAGTAAATAAAAAATTGTCGCATTAATTATTGCAATTCAAC
>NZ_JBGQQZ010000161.1:0-470 GCF_045528575.1 Ruoffia sp. FAM 24228 | reverse complement strand
TTAATCCTAGAGGCATTTAATTACCGTCAAAAGCCCAAAGGACAGCGACAAATATTGATGCATTTAGCTCACAATCGCACCCCGATGTGCCGCAGTAAAATTCGTCGATTGATGAAGAAATTCAATTTAGTGTGTCCGATTCGTAAGCCTCGTTTTCAACGCCAAGTATCTGCGGAGTATCAGGCTGAACATGTCAAACCCAACTATGTTAAACGTGAGTTTAGAGCTTATGGACCGCGTTCCGTGCTGTTGACGGATATTACTTATTTGCCGTATGGCAGGCAGAAGTGGGCGTATTTAGCGACGGTTAAAGATGCCTTTACGAACGAAATTCTGTCTTATAAACTCAGCCCGATGCTTCATATTGCGTTTGTTTTGAAGATGATACGACAACTTATCGCCCAGCATCCGGTGAGTTTAGCGACGCAAACCCTGATTCATTCAGATCAAGGGAGTCACTTTACCAGTGT
>NZ_JBGQQZ010000160.1:0-472 GCF_045528575.1 Ruoffia sp. FAM 24228 | reverse complement strand
TTTGATTTGTCAAATTAAGCTAGACAAAACTGCTTCATCTAAGTAACTCAAAAATACTTCCAACGGTGTTCGGTAGTGTAAGGATTTCCGTGGAATCGTGTTCCGTTTGTGTGCAATCGATGACACAAAGCTTTGGTCTACTTGATTAAAGTCCATTCCTTTTGGCAGTCCGTCTCTGCGTAATAAACCATTGGAATTCTCATTCAAAGCTCGCTGTGAGGGCGTTCCTGGATCGGCAAAATAAATATCAATGTCATGTTGATTACTTAATGCTTTCCAATTGGAAAATTCCTTACCACAATCAAACGTCATCGACTTAAAGAAATGTCGAGGAATCGATTCCAGCCATTGGTTCATCCTCTGTTCAATGTCACTGGCTTTGCGGCCATCCGGTTTCAAAGTGATGATGATTTTGGAAAGACGCTCTACTAGCGTGATAACAGCACTCTTGTGGTGAACACCCACAATGGTA
>NZ_JBGQQZ010000159.1:0-488 GCF_045528575.1 Ruoffia sp. FAM 24228 | reverse complement strand
GCTTAAGGCGTTCACGTCAGCCCATTTATAACGTTATTAATTTCTTGAAACAAGGTAACTCAGCAATTGATTACTACAAACGCTATAAAGTATATAAAAAGCGTTGCGGTAGACATAAAATCATTTTCGTAAATTTCAAGTTTAAGTTAGCCACTACAGGTAACTCATTTGCTTGGTACCGTAACTGCCTTGTTATTCTAAATCAGTGACCCTCTGATATTGAACTGAGGGATGGTAGTCTTCCGACCAGTCTGGCCTCAGGCCATCTTTCCAGACATGAAGCCATGCCGAGGTCAAGTAATGATAGGTCAAGCCCCCAATCGTTCTTGCTTGAATGCTTGAACAAATGTGTCATGTGGTGTTGCATAACCCAAAATTTTCCGCGGGTAATCGTTCATCCAACGCTGGATCCGCAAAATCTGGTTCTCGCTCACCTCACTAATCGGGCTTCCCTTGGGAACGAAACGGCGAATTAATTTGTGCTGGTT
>NZ_JBGQQZ010000158.1:0-520 GCF_045528575.1 Ruoffia sp. FAM 24228 | reverse complement strand
GTTAAAGAAAAATTGCAAGAAAACTGGCACACGATTGTCAAAGAACGCATCTATACTGCGTTGGTTGAAGGCGTCGTTCGCAAACCCCAGGGGAAGATAGAATCTTGGCTAACCGAAAGTAAAACGATGAAAGTCTATTCAAACGACTACGATAACGGTGGCAAGCACGCAATTACCCACTTCAAGAAAAAGCAAAATAGTGCGAACTATACTTTATTGGAGGTTGAACTTGAAACAGGACGCAAAAACCAAATCCGTATTCATATGGAAGACATCGGCCACCCAGTTGCCGGCGATAAAAAATACAGCGCACGAACGAATCCGCTGAAACGCCTCGGCTTGCACGCAACTACCATCGCCTTCACTCACCCAAGTACAGGAAAAGTAGTGAGATTCACATCCCAAGCACCAAAAAGCTTCCTAAAGCTATCAAGATAAAGAAAAGTCATCCGACAGGGTGACTTTTTTCGATTTGATCAATAGAAAAGGGCGTCGAGCACCGGCTCGACGAACCGCAAAT
>NZ_JBGQQZ010000157.1:0-531 GCF_045528575.1 Ruoffia sp. FAM 24228 | reverse complement strand
TATCTCTAATTTGTTTCTTTCTTTTACTAATTGTTTTACGACTAACCCCATACTCCATTGCTAACTGTTGTGATGTGTAGTTCCCACTGAGAAGGGCCCAAAATAACGTAATTTCCGTACTATTAAGTCTCTTTTTTACTTCTTCGTAAAAGGATATTACTGCTAATCGACTGTCTTCTAATAGGCCTAATCCGTCTTCTTCTATAAATGTAATATCTAAGAGCGACACTTCATCCTTTGCTTTTTTGTCTGACCGGAATAGATCGATTAGATACCAAGTCAAACCACGCTTAGCAAAATTAGTGAATCGGTACTTGTCTTTAACAAGCGGGTCGCCGTCAAAATTCTCTGCTATCTTTATAAGCTTGATACGTAGCTCCTGGAGAAAATCTTCATACTGATTCTCTGATGGATAAATATATAAACTCTTCATAACACGATGGATTAGTGGGTTGTATTGGTCTAGTAACTGCTCAAAATCTTCATTCGTTTTCAAAGTCTATCTCACTCTCCTTTTACTATTAATGATAG
>NZ_JBGQQZ010000156.1:0-534 GCF_045528575.1 Ruoffia sp. FAM 24228 | reverse complement strand
CTTAAATTGTCAAATTAAGTGCAACACAGTTTTATAAAAGATTTCATAAGGTGTTTTCCAATTCAAACATTTTTTGGGACGTGTATTTAATTTCGTTGCCCAACCTTGTATCTCTTCATCAGTTGCATCTGTCAAATCAACACCTTTCGGTGAGTACTCTCTAAGGAGTCCATTTGTATTCTCATTAGATCCTCTTTGCCAAGGGGCATGAGGATCTGGAAAATAAATTTGCGTATTATTTAATTCCTCAGTCAATCGGGCGTGTTGACTGAATTCTTTACCACGGTCAGGTGTAATGGTTTTACAAAAATTAGAATCAATACCTTGTAGTAATTTAATCATTTGGTCAACTACCGGCTTAGAAGCTTTCTTCTCAGATTTACCGATTAGTAATAACCTAGATTTTCTATCAACTAGCGTTACTAAGCACGCTTTACCAGTTTGACCTGCAACTGTATCTGCTTCCCAATGACCAATCTCAGTTCGTTCATTAGCGCTATCTGGTCGTTCATGAATCGTATTGGAGATAGGGAT
>NZ_JBGQQZ010000155.1:0-561 GCF_045528575.1 Ruoffia sp. FAM 24228 | reverse complement strand
GGGCCATACTAGTACTGGATGCATCTGCAGGATATCGCGGCCGCGAGTCACTGTTAGAAGTCCCGTATCGTTATTGACATATTTCCTGGCCCCACATCCACCTCCTGGTGTTAAAAGTGGATGACTTCTACATGACACAGAAAATCTCTGGCAAGCTATAACTAAAGTAGGCTTCCCTGGGTGAAAAAATAGTGGGGCCCAACAGATCTCTTTCTACATGTAGCCTGGGAAGGGTATGCTAGAAGATAATGGAGTTGCCTCCACTTAAACCAACCAAGTGAATGCTTAGCGATAGTTGGTAGATGCACAGAGCGCTCCATGAATGGTTTGACTCTAAGGACGACCTCAAATTTTACAGAGTGGTGTTCGTGTAGGAGCAAAAGCCCCTAGGCCAGCAATAATGGACTACTACTGTAAGTAACAGATATACTGGGCTGCAATACAGCAAAGAAAATCCCTCTTTTAATATATTAGACAGACCCATGTGAGGTGGACCTGTCCAAGCAGAAAATAAATTTGGGCTTACCTGGTGAATTTGTGAAGCTCAACTCCTACTACATC
>NZ_JBGQQZ010000154.1:0-581 GCF_045528575.1 Ruoffia sp. FAM 24228 | reverse complement strand
TAACCCGAAGCCACCGCGGTTTCCAGCAAGCTGAAGCAGAGCTATGGGAAATGTTTGGAACACTAGCAGAGAGCTGATTTTTTTACAGAAGGAATTCTTTATTTACACAAACTTCTTGACGCTCCCTATTTAAATGAATTAGAAAAGCGTTTAGATAAATTAAGCACTAAGCTTGTCATGTTAGGAGCCTAGAAGAAAATCAGTCTATAAATATATATCAAAAGTATCTCCATTCATCATTAGCAAATACAATACCAAGAACTATATGAGTAAATTAATAATTTCTATCCTCAAACTTTGAAAAAATTATTGTGACAAATATGTTTCTTTACTCAATTAACAAGCGTTCGTGTAAAAAATACGTCCAAGAAGGCAACCGTCGTAACCGTATCTTCTCGTGCACCGCCTTGATCGCGACACATCCGGCGTAATGATTTACGCCAAAACCGAAGACGTTAAAGAAAAATTGCAAGAAAACTGGCACACGATTGTCAAAGAACGCATCTATACTGCGTTGGTTGAAGGCGTCGTTCGCAAACCCCAGGGGAAGATAGAATCTTGGCTAACCGAAAGTAAAACGA
>NZ_JBGQQZ010000153.1:0-612 GCF_045528575.1 Ruoffia sp. FAM 24228 | reverse complement strand
GATTTCTTTGTGTTAAAATGAGTGTGTGACATGAAGATTCTCTCCTTATACTATGTTGTGGTGACTTAAGTATAACGAATCTTCATGTCTTTTTTTAGTGTTGCGTTTCATCTTACAACACACCAAATTTTTTTAATAAGCAATTAACATATATTACTCATAGTCCTTCAAATTATTATGATATAATAGAAATTCCCGTTGTTTTCAAAAACAATTGGAATAGTTCTCGTAGAGGAATAAATAATATGTTTAAAGCTGGACAGGCTAATTATTTAGAACAATCTAATAAATATCCGTTCACCAACACTTTCCCTTATAATAGAAAGCTCAAATTCTTTACAGATGATAATAAGATATTAGAGGGAAGATTCGATGAGGATCATGATGGTCGTTTATACTTTTATGATGATATTTACCAATACTTTGCAAATAGGTTAGGTATAAATGAAAAACGCCCCATCACTTATCTTGACTTAGAAAAATATAATCCTGAACAATTCATACTTTTCGTTGAAACATGTGCCAACTGCCTAACGGCAGCTTAAATTTACTTTTTCATTTTCACCTGTTAAGTGATGAAAAAAGAACCCCATTCTGATATTGTAAAGGTGT
>NZ_JBGQQZ010000152.1:0-619 GCF_045528575.1 Ruoffia sp. FAM 24228 | reverse complement strand
GGGCCATACTAGTACTGGATGCATCTGCAGGATATCGCGGCCGCACGGTCATCAATTCTTTAAGTGCGGAGGCGCCAGGGGGCACAGAGAATCTTTTTTTTCATAGCGGGCCCTCGTCAGCTCGTGTTATTGAAGCATTCTGTTCCCAGTGCCCACACATGTGAAGCATCCTCACTGATCTACTTCCCCACCTACCTGATGTGGCTCAATTCTGACAAGAAAGCAACTTTGGAGAACCATGAACCTACCTTTAGAGCTGGACGTGGACCCATCAGCATTCAAAATCATGTGTAAAAAACAGGAGAAAATGTCACTTTTTTTTAACCCTTGAATTTTTTTGGTAGACACTCCCGGCTTCTGGGTTCCTTTTTGTGATGGTTCTTATTACTCTTCAAAAGCTCCCAATCTTCAAGACCATTGACCGTAATTGGAAGCCTAATGTGCGTAAAAAGGGGCGGAGCTTCAAGTTTTAGAGAATGGACTCTGGGAGAGGGTATGTGGCAAAGGTTACTCAATTTAATGTCCCTCACATGGAAATAACATTGGGATCAAGAGCTTTATTATCTTAAATTCTAAAGTCCACATCCACCATTTCCCTAGTAAAAAGAGGGGCTCTGTT
>NZ_JBGQQZ010000151.1:0-622 GCF_045528575.1 Ruoffia sp. FAM 24228 | reverse complement strand
CCCCGTAGAAAAGATCAAAGGATCTTCTTGAGATCCTTTTTTTCTGCGCGTAATCTGCTGCTTGCAAACAAAAAAACCACCGCTACCAGCGGTGGTTTGTTTGCCGGATCAAGAGCTACCAACTCTTTTTCCGAAGGTAACTGGCTTCAGCAGAGCGCAGATACCAAATACTGTTCTTCTAGTGTAGCCGTAGTTAGGCCACCACTTCAAGAACTCTGTAGCACCGCCTACATACCTCGCTCTGCTAATCCTGTTACCAGTGGCTGCTGCCAGTGGCGATAAGTCGTGTCTTACCGGGTTGGACTCAAGACGATAGTTACCGGATAAGGCGCAGCGGTCGGGCTGAACGGGGGGTTCGTGCACACAGCCCAGCTTGGAGCGAACGACCTACACCGAACTGAGATACCTACAGCGTGAGCTATGAGAAAGCGCCACGCTTCCCGAAGGGAGAAAGGCGGACAGGTATCCGGTAAGCGGCAGGGTCGGAACAGGAGAGCGCACGAGGGAGCTTCCAGGGGGAAACGCCTGGTATCTTTATAGTCCTGTCGGGTTTCGCCACCTCTGACTTGAGCGTCGATTTTTGTGATGCTCGTCAGGGGGGCGGAGCCTATGGAAAAACGCC
>NZ_JBGQQZ010000150.1:0-631 GCF_045528575.1 Ruoffia sp. FAM 24228 | reverse complement strand
AATTGAATTTCTTCATCAATCGACGAATTTTACTGCGGCACATCGGGGTGCGATTGTGAGCTAAATGCATCAATATTTGTCGCTGTCCTTTGGGCTTTTGACGGTAATTAAATGCCTCTAGGATTAAAGAAAAAGCCACTTGATCTTCACGTTCTCGCTTTTCAATATTCACCTGAGTAATCTTTTTCCATCGATAGTAGCCGCTTTTTGATACACCACAAAAACGACAGAGCGCTTCAATGGTCCACGTGTTAGTTGGGGATTCAAATGTCTCTTGAATCAGTCTAAAGTAGTGTCGTTTGGCTTCTCTTTCGGAAACATTCCCAAGTCGATGAGCCTCTTTTTTTTTAGAAATTTCACTTCAAACTTTAGTTTTTCAATTTCCTCATCCTTTTCAATCAATGATCGCGTGATACTGATTGGTTGGCCTGCCTGATTTAATTCGGGCTGGAAATCCTTCATGCTCCTTACAAAACTCCGTATCACATTACTTCCGAGGAGCGCTGGGTCAAGACCCAATGATAAAAATATATCCTTGGGTTTGTGGCCTTGTTGAGATAAACAATAAAACTCCTGTTTAAATGCATCACCATATTGAATTACATGCTCACTCACATTTTCTATATACGGT
>NZ_JBGQQZ010000149.1:0-636 GCF_045528575.1 Ruoffia sp. FAM 24228 | reverse complement strand
TTGCATAACCCAAAATTTTCCGCGGGTAATCGTTCATCCAACGCTGGATCCGCAAAATCTGGTTCTCGCTCACCTCACTAATCGGGCTTCCCTTGGGAACGAAACGGCGAATTAATTTGTGCTGGTTTTCGCTCGTCCCACGCTCCCAAGAAGCATAGGGGTGGCTGAAATAGATGTCAGCTACATCTTGCAGAGCATCGTGTAGCCCCGAAAACTCCGAGCCATTGTCGGAGGTCACGGTCTTAAATAATTGATCGAAGTTAGCGCCAGCCCGTTCTCTTAGCTGTTGAACCGCTTGGTCCACCGATTCGGTGTCCTTCCCGTTCAACTTTAGGATGACTTCAAAGCTTGTCTGCCGTTCAGCCAGCGTCAGCAGCACGGCATCCGACTTGGTCTTGTTTCCCACGACCGTGTCGATTTCCTAATGACCGAATGTTTCCTGGGTTTCAACTTCTTTAGGGCGTTCTTCAATTGACGTCCCGAGAACACGCTTGTTGGATCGGTGTCCTGGGCGGCCCGCTTTGATTTTACGGGACAGTTTTTCAAGCAAGTCCATGTTCTTTGTTCGCATGATTCCGCGGTCAATCCATTGATAAAGAGCGGTTGTTCCAGGAATGATGGCACAATCGAACAGCG
>NZ_JBGQQZ010000148.1:0-727 GCF_045528575.1 Ruoffia sp. FAM 24228 | reverse complement strand
GAGTCTAACCACTCGGAAACGTATTTCGTAATAATCCTTACTGCCTCGTTTTAAAAAATCAAACTTAGACGTGGTTGATAGGAACCGAAAAGATGGATCGTCTTTAATCGCTTTGGTTCGGGAGTAGGTCAACTTTAAAGAAACAATTGTATCGAATTCATCCGTATCTGGCACATCGGATTTGCGCAAAAATCCTTTGCGATTGACATCTTTACATCGAATGACGTATTTGTGTTGAAGGCGCTGAAGATGTTCAAACAGATTAAAGGAAGGATAGCCTCGATCACCTATAAAGATAACGGGCTGTGTCGGTTTTATCTTTTGGGCCATTTGGCAGAGACTTGAACGTTCATCTGTTTGACGTTTGTTCTGAAAATCCACATCAAGAAACTGTTTATTTAAGAGGTCATATAAAAAATTGACATGAATCACGTTGTAGCCATTGGCATTCCCACGTTTAAAGTGATTATCATGGGCTTTTACGTTCTGTGGTAAGGGCAAATCAGACCCATCATGGGCAAGCAATTGATAGCCTTTAAACCGTTTGGCTTTATCAAAAGATTGATTAAATAGGTCAAACACTGCTTTGAAAGCACTGGGTTTTAATTTTGCACGTGCTTGAACAAAAGCTGAAGCGGTGGGAGTTTCGACATGGTAGTTCCATTGTTCAAGTAATTCGCTGTTAAGGCTTTGAGCGCCGAATTTAATAATCGATTCAATAACAACC
>NZ_JBGQQZ010000147.1:0-892 GCF_045528575.1 Ruoffia sp. FAM 24228 | reverse complement strand
GTCTGTAAGATATCTGTAGTAAGATTGTTCATAGGGAAGTCCTCTTTTCTGTGAATTTAGTGTGGTAACTCTATTCTACAGAAGGGACTTCCTTTTTTCTATTTACACAAAATATTTTACACTCTCGGAACTCTCTATTAACATGCTATCATATACTTACATAAACATAAATCCTGATATTATAAGGTAGATTTACAAAGGAAACACTATGAAACAGATTAAAACCATTGGTTGGGACTTAGATGATACCCTTTACCAAAGAAGTGATTTTTACCGTGCTGCATTCGAAACGATGCAGGAACATGTGATTCAAAGTCAGCCATCGTTTGAATCTTTCAATCGCATCTTTGATGTTCAATCTGATATTGAATACGAGAAATTTATTCGTGAGGGAAAAGCTAAAGCGGCGTACCAATTTGACCGAATCCTTTCCACTTATAAAAAATTTCATTACGAAATAAGTATTGAGCAAGCGACGATATTCCAAGCACTCAATGAATATTACCGTCAACATTTAACTCTTAATTCAGAAATCATTCATGTCTTTGAGCATTTACAAGCCGCTGACTTTGTCTTATTCATTCTTACAAATGGTCCTTCCATTGATCAAAGAAATAAATTAAACACCTTACACACCAACCGATGGATTCTTGAAAATCATTGGTTTATTTCAGAAGAATTAAATGGTTCAAAACCAGATATTGAAGTATTTAACCAAGTTACAGAAAAGCTAGGCTACCTGAGCTATGAATTTACTTACATAGGAGACCTGAATAATTCATACTTTTAAATATTGAGTTATTCTAGTCGTTATTTTTCAATTTTGGATCACTTTATCGAAATTAAAATATTTTAATCGATTTTCTAAGCTAAAGAAAAACTTTTTAGTCTC
>NZ_JBGQQZ010000146.1:0-895 GCF_045528575.1 Ruoffia sp. FAM 24228 | reverse complement strand
ATGATGTTTGAATTGAATTTTACCTGGTTTTTGTGTAAGCTAATCATGAAGAGAACTCCTTTCTTATGGTTGGTTTAGACACCTTTACCATATCAGAATGGGGTTCTTTTTTCATCACTTAACAGGTAAAAATGAAAAAGTAAATTTAAGCTGCCGTTAGGCAGTTGGCACATGTTTCAACGAAAAGTATGAATTGTTCAGGATCTAAATATTTTTCTAAAATATTTTTAAAAATTGCTACCTAGGTTAATCTAAAAACTCAAAGACGTCTTTACGATCATATAGCTTAAATACCTTTTCAAATAAGAATTGTCCCAATAGACTTGCTACTGTAGGTACAACAAACCAGACGATTATAGCAAGGATAACATTTAATCCGGCATCGATCGAAGCTAAAGGACCTACTATACCAACTAGACCAAAACCTGCTGAAGCTAGAGTCCCTGATACTGAGAACAAGGCTACTGGTATCGCAGATATTATTGCGGTAAAGAAACATGGTAATAAAATGATTGGTTTTCTAAACAAGTTAGGCATCATCATTTTCATAGCACCTAAAGCGATTGCAATCGTTACACCAGATTTGTTGACTTTCCATGAGTTTACGACAAGTACCAAGGTCGTTGCTGCAACACCCATCGCGGCTGCACCAGCAGAAACTGCATTTAATTGAATTGCTACACCAATTGCCACCGTTGAAATTGGTGATATGATAAGAAATGCAAAAGAGCAACTAATCAAAATACTCATCAAAATAGGTTGCAATTCACCTGAATAATTCATACCTCTATAATTTAAGCTGGTTTCTTGAATAAATTAATCGTTCTTGGAAAAATTGGAAATTTTTCTACAAAATAGTGCGTTCTCGAAGTAGATTTTAACTAAATGAACCTTC
>NZ_JBGQQZ010000145.1:0-930 GCF_045528575.1 Ruoffia sp. FAM 24228 | reverse complement strand
TGGAATGGCAACAGTTTTTTTGACAAATTTTATAAGGTGCAGAACTTCTTTCCGTATGCTATTCCGATTGTCCTTGACAATGAGCCTCCTCGGATGTGACGATCTTCGGCAGGAGCTAACAGTTAAAGTTAGACTGCCTCGCTAGCGTTAGCACATCCGAGCTCATTATCAAGGATTCGCTGCGCCAATCTCTGGTTACGGTAACCAACCGGTGTCTCGTAGCCAAGTGTACCGTGCAACCGAAGGTGGTTCCACCAATTGACATAGTCAAATAACTCCAAATCCAATTGTTGTAAGGTTTCAAATGTGTATTGATAGACAAATTCTACTTTCAGCGACTTATAAGTTGATTCAGCTACGGCATTATCAAAAGGACAGCCTTTATGACTCAATGATCGATTGATGTCAAAAGTTGTTAATAATTCATCAATAGCTTGGTTATCAAACTCTTTTCCACGATCAGTATGAAAAATCTCAACCTCTGTCAGAGGTTGTTTGATACGGCTAAATGCTTTTTTTACTAGAACGGCATCTTTATGTTCTCCACAAGAATAGCCGAGAATTTCTCGATTGAACAGATCCAAAATGAAACAGACATAATTCCATTTTTTCTCGACTCGTACATAAGTCAAGTCTGTTACGATCGCTTCTAATGGGTTGTCTCTTAAGAATTTACGATTCAATACGTTTGTCGTTTTGGCTTCATTGCAAGTAGAATGATGTACTTTAAAATAAGCAACAGTATAGCTCGATTTTAATCCTCTATTTTTCATGATTCTACTAATTTTTCGTCGGCTGATCTGAATGCCTCGTTTTGATAAGGCTTTTTTTATTTTTCTTGAGCCGTAGGCCTTTCGGCTGCGGATAAATTCTTCAGCGACTACTTCTTCAAGTTCTGATTCGTCTTTCTTTGGTTTTGATTGATAATAA
>NZ_JBGQQZ010000144.1:0-979 GCF_045528575.1 Ruoffia sp. FAM 24228 | reverse complement strand
GAGAACTCCTTTCTTATGGTTGGTTTAGACACCTTTACCATATCAGAATGGGGTTCTTTTTTCATCACTTAACAGGTGAAAATGAAAAAGTAAATTTAAGCTGCCGTTAGGCAGTTGGCACATGTTTCAACGAAAAGTATGAATTGTTCAGGGTATTAGAAATATATTAAAGTACATAGGGAGAAATTCATGAAATTATACGGGGAGTTTTTAAAAGAAGATTGGTTAAAAGCATTAGGAGCTTGGGAAGAAAAAATTCCTGCTTCTTTTGTAGTTCATGGTGAATGGGAGCACGATGATAACCTGAAATTATGGAGCGAATTACTAAAAGATGAGAGTTGGCTACCTAAGTGGAATACAGTAATAGGTGATTATAGAGAGACGAAGATCGGCTTCGCAAATGTCTATGGTGCGCCGATGGCAACAAACATTGTCCATCAATTCGGTGCAGCAGGAACTGATTTATTTATTCAAACGGGTTATTGTGGCGGACTAACACACGATGTGAAATATGGGGATATACTTATCGTAACTGAAGCCGGGATGCAAGATGGAGCTTCGCAGTGGTACCTTCCTGATCAGGATGTAGTTAAAGCTGATGAAGCAATGGTAAATGAAGCAATAAGTTACTGTGAAAAGAAGGGATATAGCTATTCAATTGGACGTGTAATTTCTACAAGTGCAATGCTTCTGGAAACAGTTGACATGGTAAACAAATGGTCCGATAACGGTTATACGGGCGTTGATATGGAAACGGCAACGACGTTAGCGGTAGCGAAGAAGTTAAATAAAAAGGCAATAGGCTTATTAAATTTATCAGATCATTTGACTCAAGGTGATACTATCTATTCCTATGACGAATTTACAATTTAAGTGCAACAACAATAATAAAATAAAAAAAGATCCATAGTTTTCCTATAAAATAGATGTACCAACCAACTATTAGAAGGAGAAAGCTATGAATCCATACACACATCTT
>NZ_JBGQQZ010000143.1:0-982 GCF_045528575.1 Ruoffia sp. FAM 24228 | reverse complement strand
GTAAAGGTGTCTAAACCAACCATAAGAAAGGAGTTCTCTTCATGATTAGCTTACACAAAAACCAGGTAAAATTCAATTCAAACATCATCATTTCGCATACAGGTGGTCGTTTATCGAGTGATTCGGGTTTAGTCTTAGTTAAAGAAGTAATGGATACCTTCAAGTTTTCTGATTTGGCGAAATCACTTCTGGACATTAAAGATAACCGTGCTTACTACACGCATGATAATTTAGCGATATTAGAACAGCTCATTATGCAACTGATTGCTGGTTATTCGGCAGACTCGTCAGCTAATCTGTTACGACAGGATCCAGTCTTTCAAATGGTGTTAGGCAGAAAACAATTAGCCTCACAATCGTCAATTTCACGGTTTCTGGATCGTTTCACCACGGAAAATGTGGGTCAATTACAATCATTAAATCAGTCGCTCATTGATAAAGCGCGTTTGATTCGCAATGACACCGAGTTAATCATTGATCTCGATTCCACTCATTCAGATACCTTTGGCCATCAAGAACAAACAGATTATAATGCACATTATCAAACCTACGGCTACCACCCATTAGTTGCCTTTGACGGACTGACTGGAGATTTCTTAAAAGCTGAACTGCGTTCAGGTAATCAGTACACATCTAAAGGGGTGAAAGCCTTTATCGACCCATTGTTACACCACTACAATGAATCCATACCGAATACTGACATATTGGTTCGTGGGGACAGCGGCTTCGCAACACCAGAGGTGTATGAGTCTTGTGAAGAAAATGAAAGTCAGTATGTGATCCGATTAAAGAACAATCGGAGATTAAGTCAATTAGCTGAGCAATCCGTTCTTTACGGAGATAACCAAAAATGGGAAGATCGGGAAGTTCAGTATTTTTCAATGCCTTATCAAGCACAATCATGGTCGAAACCCCGTCGTGTCTGTATTCGATCAATCCGTGAAGCAGGAGAACTCCTCTTTCAACACGCATTCATTGTGAC
>NZ_JBGQQZ010000142.1:0-1029 GCF_045528575.1 Ruoffia sp. FAM 24228 | reverse complement strand
CTATGAACAATCTTACTACAGATATCTTACAGACTCTAGCTACAAAAGGTGATTTGAACGAATTATTCCGTTCGCACTTGGAATTAGCCGTAAATACGCTCCTGAGAACAGAGCTGACTGCCTTTTTGGATTACGAAAAGTATGATCGGATTGGTTTCCATTCAGGGAACTCACGCAATGGGTCCTATGACCGTACGGTCAAGACAGAATACGGCGAACTTCATCTACAGATTCCGCGCGACCGCAACGGTGAATTTAAACAACAGACTCTTCCTGCATATAAGCGAACCAATGGCACGTTAGAAGAAACCGTCATTCATCTTTTTCAAAAAGGTATTACCATGTCTGAAATTGCTGATTTGATTGAGAAAATGTACGGTCATCACTATACACCACAAACGATGTCCAATATGACTAAAGTCTTTACTGAAGAAGTATCAGCGTTCAAAAAGCGTAAACTAAACAGTCATTATGCAGTCATTTATCTGGACGCTACCTATATTCCTTTGAAGCGGAAAACCGTTGAGAAAGAAGCCATACACATTGCGGTGGGAATTCGACCAGATGGTGCCAAAGAAGTCCTAGGATACGCTATTGCCCCTAATGAATCGACCGTCACATGGAAAGAGATATTGGAAGATTTATCCGACCGTGGTGTCAATGATGTTCTTCTTTTCGTGACCGACGGTCTCAAGGGTATTAAAGATACGATTCATCACGTTTTTCCTCAAGCAGCTTACCAACACTGTTGTGTCCATGTTTCTCGCAACATTTCTAGTAAAGTACGCGTCGCTGATCGCAAGGAAATATGCGAAGACTTTAAGACGATTTATCAAGCAGATTCACGAGAGACGGCCCTTGAAGCTCGCCTTGCTTTCTCAGAAAAATGGCGCAGTAGCTACTCTAAACTGGCCAAGTCTATTCTAGAAAATGATAACTTACTTACATTTTACGATTTCCCTTTATCAATCCGTAGGAGCTTGTATTCCACTAATTTGATTGAATCCTTTAATAAACAAATTAAAAAGT
>NZ_JBGQQZ010000141.1:0-1050 GCF_045528575.1 Ruoffia sp. FAM 24228 | reverse complement strand
TTTACTGGAGAGAGTTTTCGTTTGAAAAATGCATTATCAAAAAAAGAATAATTAAAAGGAAAAAATTGGATGGCTATATTGTGTACTTTTCGTTGCAATACTATGTACTTCAAATTTGCAAAACACACCACTAAAGAAATATCCCATAACCACTGTGATTTAAGTTAGTTATGGGATATCTTTACATAATCCATAGGATTATATTAGTTTTTCATAGTAATATCCTAGAAGTTATTGGATAAACCCAGTCGTTCACGCATAGATGTTTCACCATCGATAGTGATGGTGTAGGAATTATGAACAATCCGATCAATAACTGCTTCGCCTGTTGGTCCACCTCCCAACTTAGAATGCCATCCAGCAGTGTTGAACTGGGTACAGAAGATCGTAGATATCGTCTTTTCCCTTTTTTCTATGATTTCCATGGTCAAGTATAGTTCTTCTTCTGTTAAGTCATGAAGAAGCCACTCATCTTATGAAAAGTTAAATATTATGTAAAGTAAGGCGCTGAAACTCTAATTTCAACGCCTTTTGAAGTAAGTTTCTTTTCATAATAAAGAGTCTTAATTCTCATATTTTTAACTCTAAATAAATTCTTTCAACCAATCTAGTAGAACTTCTTTGTCATTTGTAGTCAATGTTTCTTCTGGAAGTACATTATTGCTAGCTGCTTCGATTGCTTTTCGTTTAATTTCTGGATTAGCTTTCGCATAGATTTCCGTTGTTGAGACGGATACATGACCTAAAAAGTCTCGAATATAAATCAAATTAACATTTGCTTCTAGTAAGTGCATTGCTTTACTATGCCTTAAGGCATGAGGTGAAATTTTCACTGGGAAATGATTAGAATTGTTTATTCGCGCTATTTCAAAGTGTTTTTTAAGAATATATCCTATGCCAGCACGACTGAGTCTTCTTTTCTGTTTACGCCGATTGTAAAATTAAGCTAGACAACTAAAACAGCCATTTGTGGTACACTCAACTTGTAATTCCGACCAAAGAATACAAAGGAGTGACCACAAATGACCTACACCCATCTTACCACGGATG
>NZ_JBGQQZ010000140.1:0-1112 GCF_045528575.1 Ruoffia sp. FAM 24228 | reverse complement strand
GAATTGGTTGTGCGCAACGAAACATGAAAAGCTTCGGGTTCTAACATATATTGAATGGCATCCTCAAAACCATTATCTAAAATCTTTAAGGCTTCAGTATACTTGGGATTATCTTTAAGTTGCGATTCATAGGCTTGTTTCAACTCACGCGCATGTTGTTGTGTTGGTGCTTGGAGGATCTTTCTAAGTATTTTTCTTTCTTCTTTACTGTTCTTTTTAGGCATTACATCAATAATGTTTCTAATAAAGTGAAATGTACAGCGTTGCCAAATAGTCCCTACAAAGACTTTACGAATCGCTTTTTTCAGTCCAGCATGGGCATCAGAAATAACCATGGTTGGTGTCTGTAGTCCACGCGAGCGTAAATCTAGAAAGAAGCGTGACCAGGCTGCTTCGGTTTCTTCTTCTGAGACCATAAAACCGACGATTTCTCGTTTATTTATATCATTAACACCTTGGGCGATATAAACAGCTTTAGACACGACGCGATTGTCCTCTCTCACTTTGATATACATTGCGTCTACATATAAGTAACGAAATTTAGAGTGCGATAACGACCGTTGTTTAAACGCTTCAATTTGTGGATCTAATTCCTGCATGATGTCTGAGACAAAGGACTTGGATACATTTTCGCCACAGAGCTGTTCCACTATTTTCGTGACTTTTCGAGTAGAAACACCCATAATGACCATCTCAATCATCCCAAGGACAAACGCTTTATCCATCCGCTGGTAGCTGTTAAACACGTCTGTTTTAAACTCGCCTGATCTCGTCCGTGGTACTTTTAAGTTGATGCTCCCGATATTTAGCATGAGGTCCCGTTCGTAATAGCCATTCCGCTGATCTTTTCGTTCCGAAGTCCGTTCATAGTTCTCTGCTTTAATGTAGCGATCACGTTCAACTTCCATATAAGCGTTAAAGACAGTGACGGCTAATGATTTCATCATCGCATTCATATCGCTATTCATGACTGCCTCTGTTAATTCTTCTAAATTTAAGGTAATATTTAATTGAGCCATAATAATCTTCCTTTCAATGTTTGTCTGTCAACTACATTGTACCAAAGAGATTATTATGGTTTTTTACTTTTACACAATTATATGGGCTTTATC
>NZ_JBGQQZ010000139.1:0-1121 GCF_045528575.1 Ruoffia sp. FAM 24228 | reverse complement strand
CTTTTTAGATTATGAGAAGTATGAGCGGATTGGTTTCCATTCAGGTAACTCTCGCAATGGCACCTATGACCGTAAGGTCAAAACAGAATATGGTGAACTTAAGCTACAGATTCCACGTGATCGTAATGGTGAATTTAAACAACAGACGCTTCCTGCATATAAAAGAACCAATGAGACGTTGGAAGAAACGATTATTCATCTCTTTCGAAAAGGGATCACGATGTCTGAAATTGCCGATTTGATCGAGAAAATGTATGGTCATCATTATACGCCGCAGACGATGTCCAACATGACAAAAGTCTTTTCTGAAGAAGTCGCTGCTTTTAAAAAACGTCCACTAAATGATCATTATGCCGCTATTTATCTGGACGCTACCTACATTCCCTTGAAACGTAAAACAGTAGATAAAGAAGCGATTCATATAGCGGTTGGAATCCGTCCAGATGGCGCCAAAGAAGTGCTCGGTTATGCTATTGCCCCTAATGAGTCTACTGTTACATGGAAAGAGCTATTAGAAGACTTGATAAGCCGTGGGGTTAAATCCGTTCTCCTCTTTGTGACCGATGGTCTTAAAGGGATAAAAGATACGATTCATCAAGCGTTTCCTCAGGCTGCTTATCAACACTGTTGTGTTCATGTTTCTCGCAATATCGCTAGTAAAGTACGCGTAGCTGATCGAAGAGAAGTATGTGAAGATTTTAAAGCTGTTTACCAAGCAGACTCACGAGAAAAAGCGATAGAAGCTCGACTTAATTTTGTAGAGAAATGGCACACCAGCTACCCTAGAGTAACCAAAGCGGTCTTAGAGAACGACAGCTTACTGACGTTCTATGACTTTCCTGTTTCAATCCGTAGGAGCTTGTATTCCACTAATTTGATTGAGTCTTTCAACAAACAAATTAAAAAATATAGTCGGCGTAAAGAGCAGTTTCAGAATGAAGAATCTATGGATCGCTTTTTAGTTTCAAATTTCGATCTTTACAATCAGAAATTTTTAACCCGAAGCCACCGCGGTTTCCAGCAAGCTGAAGCAGAGCTATGGGAAATGTTTGGAACACTAGCAGAGAGCTGATTTTTTTACAGAAGGAATTCTTTATTTACACAAACTTCTTGACGCTCCC
>NZ_JBGQQZ010000138.1:0-1262 GCF_045528575.1 Ruoffia sp. FAM 24228 | reverse complement strand
GGTGTGTTGTAAGATGAAACGCAACACTAAAAAAAGACATGAAGATTCGTTATACTTAAGTCACCACAACATAGTATAAGGAGAGAATCTTCATGTCACACACTCATTTTAACACAAAGAAATCTAAAGGGCATTTGAAATTCACGGAACGTGAACTGATCGAACAATGGCTAAAAGAAGACAAAAAGCAAGCTGAGATTGCCCGTTTGCTTGGCCGAAATAAATCAACTATTTCACGTGAAATCAAACGGGGTACCGTCGTCCAAATTAGTCAAGGTAAAAAAGTCGAGAAGTATCTAGCTGACTTTGGTGAAGTCACTTATTTAAAGAATAGACAACGCAGTCAATCAAAAGGTATGCAAGCTTACTCTGGACGCTTTTGGTATAAATTAAAGAAAGCTCACCACAATGGTGTTTTCAAAGGAAAAAAGCGAACTCACAATATTAAAACATTTGTGATGTCCTATGCTTTAAAACATCCTAAGGAAAGAGTGCCTTGTTTCAAAACCGTCTATCGCTACATTCGACAAAATGCGCTGTGTATCAAGCCCCATGATTTACCTATGATGTATCGTTTGAAACCAAGAAAAAATAAGCACAGTCGTCCAAAGGGACGAAATAAGAAAGTTCTGGGTACCAGTATTTCGGACCGAGCATCAAGTGTGTTAGACCGCTCGGAATTTGGTCATTGGGAAGCTGACTTAGTAAAGGGAAAACGCCATAAAGAAGAGCCGGCAGCCATTACATTAGTCGAACGGAAAACACGCTTCGCTATAGCAATGAAGATTGAGGATTATAAAAGCGAGACTGTATTAACGGCTTTTCAAACACTTGTAGAAAACAGCCCTCATCAGTTTAAAACTATTACATTTGATAATGGATCTGAGTTTGCGAAAGTATCTGAGCTTGAAAACGATGATTTATCTATTTATTTTTGTCATGCTTACGCATCATGGGAACGGGGGTCTAACGAGAATTTCAATAAACTCTTAAGAGAGTTTATACCGAAAGGTAAATCGTTACATCATTTTACTTCTGACTATATATCAGAAGCAGCTGGTAAGATAAATAAACGCATACGATCCATACTCGGTTTAATGTCCGCTCAAGAAGCCTACCAGACCGAATTGTCTTTAATGGAATAAAGACTTGAGTTATAAAAGAATCGAAAAGCGACATTTCCCCCATGGGGGAAACCCTATACCTAAAAGTCTAATGGGGTATGTCTTTTGAATAACAATAGTGTTGCATTTGATTTGACA
>NZ_JBGQQZ010000137.1:0-1271 GCF_045528575.1 Ruoffia sp. FAM 24228 | reverse complement strand
TCGATATTAATTGATTTCCACGAAAATTGGGAAAATAACGCTCGGACATTCTTACAAGTGTAATGTGCATGATGACCAGATGATATAACTACATTGAGACTTTTACACAAGATTATGGACTTGACAAATATACTGGAGGTAAACACATGGACAAACCGTTTGAATTGCAATTTTATGAATGCTTAAATGAAAGGTGCGAACTACCGACTTCTGTCAAAAACAGACTAGCCAGACAACAAGTCGGTTACGAAGGACACTTAGATTTTATTAATATACTGAGGGATAATCTCCCCGGACATTTTGTAATATTAAATGATATTTTCTATAAATTGCCTTATAAATTTACTCAAATTGATACGATTTTAATTACAGTTCATGCGATTTACCGATTTGAAGTGAAAAATTTACTCAGTGAATTTACGTATAAGGAAGGATTTTGGTACCGAAAAGGTGAGCGGCTGTCGCGTAATTTCTTTACCCAAGTCAAACGAGCGGGAGAAATTTTTGAGGAAATTATTCAAAATGATGGACTTTATTTTCCTGTGGAATCGCAACTGGTGTTTATCAATGAGGACGATACGGTTAAAATTTTCGATCAGGAAAATGTCAGCCCCTATTTAATGCGGTGGGAACTGCGATCATATTTGAAAAAAGTGGTTGAAGATAGCCGAGGAGGCTCGATGAATCCGAAAGAAGTCGCAAAGTACTTAATGAGCAAAGCAACTGAAGGGCATTTAGTGAGTGAGGTGATGGACAAGAAATTGCGCGCCTTAGCGCGGAGTGGTATCCTGTGTGAAAATTGTGATAGCTGGCGAGTAGATGTGATATCGCGACGCTATCATATATTGTGTAAAAATTGCGGGCGCCAAGAACCAAAACAAAGAGCGGTTCTGCGCACGATTTGTGATTATGGCGTTTTGTATTACGAATGCCACTGACGAAAAGTTCGGTGACTGAATTTATTGGCGAACCAAGTCTAGAGTATATTATTAAGCGGACTTTACGAAATTATTTTGAATTACACTCAAAAGGGAAGGCATCAACTTATGTCAACCCGGCAAAACGAATGAAGTTTGCCTTTAAAGATGAGGAATTTAGATATTATTCAAAATAGGGCGTCGTGAAGTCGCGCGATGCTCCGGAAACTGATAAAGCCCATATAATTGTGTAAAAGTAAAAAACCATAATAATCTCTTTGGTACAATGTAGTTGACAGACAAACATTGAAAGGAAGATTATTATGGCTCAATTAAATATTACCTTAAATTTAG
>NZ_JBGQQZ010000136.1:0-1331 GCF_045528575.1 Ruoffia sp. FAM 24228 | reverse complement strand
TTCCTCTATGGTAAGATGTGTGTAGCTCATAACAGACCTCCGTGTTTATGTTTTTGTCATTACTAACATTTTACACGAACCTGTTATGGGTTTCTTTATTTGTCGCACTTAATTTTACAATTCATCAGATAAAAATGATTCATGCGTAGATGCTCCTTTGTTAGGTTGTGGTGACTTTAATATAGTGAACATTTACGTTTTTGTGAATAGAAAGATGCGGTTGATGTTCGTTCATCAACCGCATTTATTATAGAGCCTATATTTTTAACTCTAACTTTGGGGTTCACATCATTTAAGGGGGTTCATTTGGTTTAATTTTTACCTGTTATCTATTAAATAAACAGGTAACAAAAACTAGCTATCTTTTTTATTTTTGTTCTCTAAATATTTACTAACGATGAAAGATGATGATGTCATGGCTATGACAACCCACCATTTAAATTCTTTATTAGCTAGCAGTGTTAATACATACACCATCGTTAAAGTTAATAAGTTATAACCTACTAATTTTATTAAGTCTTTGCTCATTAAAAATTAATCCTTCCATTGTTAGGAACAGCATCGTTTTCGTCCCATAATTGAGCTAAATAGGTACCTGGTGATAGTAAATTCATTGCAAATTCTAATACAACATCATTCACAACCCAGCTTCCTAAATATTTTGCAATTGCTGAACGTATGGCACTTTTTGCTGCGTGTTTGCCTTTTACTTTTATTAAATTGGCTAGGGTAGCTGTACTTCCTCCTAGAGCTAATGCAATAGCAGTATCTAGGGCCGCTCCCATTTGATCTACAGTTATACCTTGCCATGATGATCTAGTTTGAGCCTGAGACGATGTATATTCTGTTTGTAACGAGTAATCACCTTGAAGTTGTTTGTATATTACTTCTATAATCCACTCTTTAGAAACACTAGGGTGTAATGCTTGAATTTCATTAGCAAGGGAGTTGATTTCTACCTCTGTTAATGAAAGAGATGTAGGCTCTACAATTTCAACTTCAGTGTATTCTTGTGTTTGTTGTTCATTTTCAGTAGCGTAAACAGTTGTAATATTAGGAAATATAGAAGCACTTAGAAGCATTATAGCGAAAGATAACGAAACGATTTTAAGTTTTTGATTCATAATTTTTCCCTTTTTTTAATGTTTATTTGTTTACTGTACAATGTGTTTGAATAATATAATCGATTTAGCCCCAACTTTTCTATTCGCCGATTGTAAAATTAAGCTAGACAACTAAAACAGCCATTTGTGGTACACTCAACTTGTAATTCCGACCAAAGAATACAAAGGAGTGACCACAAATGACCTACACCCATCTTACCACGGATG
>NZ_JBGQQZ010000135.1:0-1392 GCF_045528575.1 Ruoffia sp. FAM 24228 | reverse complement strand
ACATTACTAAAAGGAGAATTCACTTGGCTCATATGAATTATATCGCAGACTTACTAAATATTAAAGATAAACATGTTCAACTTCAAGATGACATCATGGAGGAAATGCACAAGGGGGTGCGGTGTAAGGTTCTCTTGGGACAACTCTCTTATTCATTGCCAGCCTGTCCACACTGTGGTGTGGCTAACCATTCAACGCAGGACATGATTAAATATGGTTTTGATCACACGACGATTCACTTAACGCATATCAACTTCCAACCCGTCTTGTTAAAACTCAAGAAACAACGCTATCAGTGTAAACATTGTCGGGTCGTGACGACTGTTCCAACAAGCATTGTTGATAAAGGATGCTTTATTTCGAATGACATTAAACGAACCATTATCATGGAATTAACGGAAGTACAGTCGATGAAACTGATTGCCCAACATCTAAATGTGTCTCGCTATACTGTTCAGTGCCAGTTAATTAAGGCGGGTCAAACCCTATCGCCAAAGACATGGGATCTACCAGAGCACCTTGGAATTGATGAGTTTAAGTCGGTCAAACAGGCGACGAGTGGGATGAGTTGTATTCTTATGGATGCCTATAACCACACATTGTTGGATATTGTCTTAGACCGCACACAAGACGCTTTAAGAGATTATTTTATGCGCTATTCATATGAAGCTCGAATGCAAGTCAAGACCGTCACCATGGATATGTACGGGCCGTATTATCTATTTTTACAACGCATTTTTCCGAATGCCGATATTGTCATCGATCGGTTTCATATCGTTCAATTATTGAATAATACGTTAAACAGATATCGGATTAAAGTCATGAACACGATTCGTTACAACCGGCCGCGTGATTACACCAAATTAAAACAATTATGGAAGTTAATTCAAAAAAACCGGGAGTCCTTGGACTTCGAGGATTACCACATTCACCGGCTGTTTGATGGCCTTGTGACTCAAAAAAGTATGGTCAATTATATGTTGAGTATCGATCCACGATTGGAGCAGGTCTATCATTTAGTCAATGATTTGAAGGCAGATATTGCGATGCATCATTCGGAGGCCTTTATTTATGATTTATATGAAACACGAAAATATGTGGTGCCACGCAAGGTCCGAACGACCTTTCAAACGCTTGAAAAGTATTTACCCGCGATTGAAAATAGTTTGACATACACGTTATCCAATGGGATTATTGAAGGCACCAATAACAAAATCAAGAACATAAAACGCAGCGGGTATGGGTATCGGAACTTTAATCACTTACGTTTTCGTATTTTGATTACTCAGAACTTACTGGTTAGACAGACCAAAAAGAGACGACCGCTCTTCTTTAAAGATGAGAACACAACACAAACTATCGTTGCATAGAGAGACACTTAAACATAGGAAT
>NZ_JBGQQZ010000134.1:0-1406 GCF_045528575.1 Ruoffia sp. FAM 24228 | reverse complement strand
TGACAAAAATTAAAATGTCATCAACCCTATCTTTGTGTCTTCTAAAAGACGCAGATATTCGTTATATTAAAAGTACCACCAAATAACATAAGGAGAATATCTACGCATGAACCATTTTATCCAAAAAACCTTTCAATTAAAAGACCCAAATATCACGATCGATATGGACCGTGTTGAAGAACAGCATTATAAAGGCCGCTTATCTTTGTTTTATTTTGGCACATTAACGTATGTTCCTAAAGCCTGTGAATGTTGTGGTATCGTCAATGATGCCTATCAAGTCGTTAAAAATGGGACGCGTCACTCTCGTCTGACTTTAGCGAGCATAACGGGACTTCCTGCCTACTTAAACTTAGCCAAACAACGCTTCAAATGTAAAACCTGTGGCCAAAGCTTTACAGCGAAAACGTCCTTTGTGGACCCTCACTGTTTTATTTCTAAGCGGGTCACACAAATGATTATGGATCGGGCAACACGTGTGATGTCAGAGGTAGATATTGCCAAAGATACCCATGTTTCCCCGAATACCGTGCGTCGCGTCATTCATCAGGCTGCCGCTGCGCTTCGGATCCGTCCCACATCTTCGTTACCCGAGCACCTCTGTTTTGATGAATTCAAAAGTGTCAAATCAGTCAAAGCCGCCATGAGTTTTATTTACTGCGACGCTATAAATCATCAAGTCGTCGATGTGGTCGAAGACCGAAAAGCGGGCTCTTTAAAAAACTATTTTATTCGCTATGATCTCGCTGTGCGCCGTCAGGTTAAATCTGTCACTATTGATATGTACGAACCTTATATTCAAGTCATTCATCGATGGTTTCCCAATGCCGATATTATCATGGATCCCTTTCACTTGATACAGGCTTTAAACCGTGAATTATCGCAGTATCGTGTGCAGTTTATGAATACCATTCGAACCAAAGACCGCCGATTATATAATAAATTAAAACGCTATTGGAAGTTAATCCAAAAAAATCCGAATGACCTCAAAGCCACAACCTATCACCGATTTCCTTTATTTGATTGGCTGACGAATACGCAAGGAATTGTGGATTATTTACTGGCTCAAGATACCCAACTAAAAGCCACCTATCAGATTGTCCATCAATTAGGGGATGCCTACCGTACCAACAATTGGCCACGATTTGAATCTACCTTAATTCAGGCGAAGCAACTTCAGCTTCCAGCTGGGTTAAGGCGTGTCTTACGTTCTTTTAAGAAGTACCAAACGTATATTCACAACACGTTCTCGTATCCAGGTTTAACGAATGGCCCGATCGAAGGTATTAATAATAAAATTAAAGTATTGAAACGAACAGCCTACGGCTATCGAAATTACAGTCATTTTAGAGACCGTATTTTACTTATGACGCGATTATATGTCCCTCAGACAAATAAAAAAGATC
>NZ_JBGQQZ010000133.1:0-1408 GCF_045528575.1 Ruoffia sp. FAM 24228 | reverse complement strand
TTCACATCCCAAGCACCAAAAAGCTTCCTAAAGCTATCAAGATAAAGAAAAGTCATCCGACAGGGTGACTTTTTTCGATTTGATCAATAGAAAAGGGCGTCGAGCACCGGCTCGACGAACCGCAAATCGACATGCGGTTCATCGTGTTAGCGCACGACACTTCGCATTTTAAAATACGGTACGTCGTTCACACTCACGACGCCCCGCAAATTGTTTACAGGCAAGTTAAAAAGCGTTTATTTATATAAGAGAAGTTTCTTTAGTTTCTTAAAAATCTGTATTATTATAATAATGATACATTATTACTTAAAAAGATCGAGGTGCTAAGTGACAACAAAGCTTTTATTAGTAATAAAGAACCCGAACCAGGATTTAGAATTGGCGAAAAATTATATCGAAGGTAAAAATCATGATGATTTTTTTATAAAAAATTCCTTGCTATACTTTAATGTATGTCGAGAAAATCAACTCGATAAGACCGATGGTTAGGGAATGATGACGATTTATGTGATAGGTATTTTCAAAGAAAGGAGTAAAATATTCGCGATTAAAATCAAAATTTATCAGTATCATCGGTAGTTTGATTGAATTTGGAAACTTGGTTGGATTTATATGATAATAATGGTAAGAAAAGGAGAGCAATGACTATGAATAGAAAAATTAGTATATTAACAGTTGTATTACTTAGTTTAAACGTCTTATTAGATCCAATAGTAGCGATCAGTACAGTTTATGCTCAAGAATCGACTGTTGAGACTAGTGTGAGCACAGAATCAGTACCCGAAGAGACAATTATTGAGGAAGTGCCAGAATCAATTCCTGAAGAAGTCTACGAAGAACCTACAGTAGAAGAAACATTACCTGAGGAAGTTCCCGCTGAGCCTGAAAGCTCAAGCGAAGTACCTGAAGAGGTACAAGAGGAGCCAGAAGAGGTTGAAACTGAAGAGTCTGTAGTGACCCCCTAAATCCGGAGATGGATTTAGAGGGTTTATATACGACTATTCTTTAATCGGTTTCATCAGACATATGAGCAATTTTTTTAAGTAAGCTTCGTATTTGTCAGTACCTATCTCTTTATTTTGTGATGAATTTGATACTTGTTCTAACGTGTTCGATGATTGTTCTACATACCATCCTGGCACTATATCTTTATTTTTATGTTGCTTATTATCGTATTTTTTAGCAATCCATCTTTCGGATTGTTCGCGTTTCCACGTGAACGCGTATCCTGTTACTGGTGTTCCTCTGCTGTTACTTTTTAACTTTTTAACTTTTAAATCTTTGATGAATTGTAAAATTAAGTGCGACAAATAAAGAAACCCATAACAGGTTCGTGTAAAATGTTAGTAATGACAAAAACATAAACACGGAGGTCTGTTATGAGCTACACACATCTTACCATAGAGGA
>NZ_JBGQQZ010000132.1:0-1459 GCF_045528575.1 Ruoffia sp. FAM 24228 | reverse complement strand
CTTAATAGTACGGAAATTACGTTATTTTGGGCCCTTCTCAGTGGGAACTACACATCACAACAGTTAGCAATGGAGTATGGGGTTAGTCGTAAAACAATTAGTAAAAGAAAGAAACAAATTAGAGATAAACTCCAATCTTTAAAAATCATTTTAAATCAGTAGAGTGACACTCTTAAGTTTCATGACGTTCTTATTAGTGTAGGGCAACTTACAAATACAGAGCGAGGAGGAAATGTTATGAAAGAGTTCTTATCTGCAAGTTTAAAGCTTCAGTCAATCAATCCGGTTACTGAAAAAAAAACAACGGTAACATTACGAGATTTGACGCAAGACGCACCAGCAGCAGAAGTTGAAGCAGTTCGTGATGCATTACAAAGCGTTACTGATGAACCTATTGGCAAAACAACATCAGTTGAAACGTATTTCTATGGATAAGTCATTTACTAAACTAAATTCGGAAGGAGGTAATACTCATGGAGGAAATTTATAACCTAGAATTGCTATTCAAAGATGAAGGTGGAGCAAACAAAAAAATTACGATTACTAATCCAAAAGAAGGTTTGCCAGCTCAAGTTGCTCAATCAGCATTAGAAGCTATCGTAGCTGCAGAGATATTCGTTGGTACAAACGGAGATTCTTATGCATCTGGTACTGGAGCACGTTATGTACGACGTACAATTGAAGATGTCTATACTGCTTAGTCTTAATCAGTTTCACAGCCTCGCTTTTTGCGGGGCTTATTTTTTTAGAAAGGAGGAAATTACCATGACACTTATTGAATTAGGTAGTTTAGCTGGAGCGATGGTTGCAGTTATTACATTGACAACAAAGATTATCAGTTTAATAACTTCGATTCAAAACCTTATAAACCGCCTTGATGTGATGCAACGAGATTTGGAATATAACAAGTCCAAAATTAGTGAAGTCACAAAGCAAGTCAATACACATGAGTCTAAAATTTTTATTATTGAAACAAAATTAAATGATATTCAAAAAATATTAAAGGAGAAATTGAATGATGTCTTTAAATAACAAGTCATATGACATGCTGAAGTGGTTTGTATTGATTGTTTTACCAGCTGTATCAGTGCTAGTGCAAGGGCTAGGAGATTTATATGGTTACTCGAGTTCTGAGGTATATGTTTCAACGATTAATTTATTCACTGTTTTTGTAGGAACTATTTTACAGATTTCATCGAAAAAATATCATGATGGGGGGAACAATGATGGCAACAGCGCAATCAGTCATTAGTAAAGCAAGAGAATACTTGGGGGTTAAAGAAGGTACAGTGGCGCATCATCGCATCATAGATGCCTACAACCAAGTTAGACCCGTTCCCGTTGGCTACATGGTTAAGTATAGTGATGATTGGTGCGATGCATTTGTCAGTTTCATTGCTGATAAGACCCAAACAAGTGAGTTGATAGGTCGTGAATGCGGCGTTCAGCGTCATATTAA
>NZ_JBGQQZ010000131.1:0-1561 GCF_045528575.1 Ruoffia sp. FAM 24228 | reverse complement strand
GGTTCTTTGTCAAATCGTGTTGGTCAGAGATTTCCGAGGTAGAAAGCTTAAATGCTTTCTACCTTTTTTTATGCGACTTTAGTATTTAATTGTTTGTTGATCACTTTTTCTTCTTCAAAAGTTAAGGGTCTGATTTCTTTCTCGGTCTTTTCTTTCAATTTAAAACTAATTAGAATGCGTGCCCTCAAATGACTAAAATTACGATAACCATAACCACTTCGTTTGATTGTTTTAATTTTATTGTTAATGCCTTCAAGGTGTCCATTGGACAAGGTGTACTTACAAGAATTCTCTATGGAACCCAGGTATTTATTCAAGGTCTGAAATGTTGTTCTAACATATCTCTTCACAGGTCTTTCTTTACTTCGCTCAAGTTGGGCCACGAATCCCTCGTAGTCTCCGGCATCTAGGGCCCATTTTAAATCGTTGATTAAATCATATACCCATTGAAACTGATTATCGATAGATAAAAGATAGTTGACCATCATCTTTTCTGTGACCAGACCATCGTAGAGGCGATGGGTCCCATAGGTTTCAAAATCAACGTCCCAGACATTTTTAAGAATGATTTTCCATTGTTTCTTCAACTTGGAGTAATCGCGCGGTCGAGTATAGCGAACGGTCTTCATTATCTCTATACGTAAACGATTAAGCGCACGATTGATATGTTGCACTATATGGAATCTATCAATAATTAATTCAGCGTTTGGAAAACAGTCGTGTATGACTTTTAAATAAGGACTATACATGTCTAATGTCACTGTCTTGACCGTTTGACGTAATTCATTTGGATAGCGTTGGAAATAAGCAATCAATTCCCTCTGCTGTCTGTTTTCGACGATGTCTATAATGTCATGCGTTTGCGCATTCGTAAAGATAAAACTCATCGATCCAGCCGCTTCTTTCACAGATTTAAATTCATCAAAAGAAAGATGTTCAGGCAGTTCGAACCTTGAGGGTTCAAGTGCCTTCCCTGAGTTCTCTAAAAGTCGTATGACCGTTGTCGGGGAGACGGAGACACGCTTGGCAATACACGTCATACTCTGAGTCTCGGCTAATTCAAACCCAATAGCGTTCTTAATTGGGTTTGAAATAAAACAATATTTATTAACGAGTGTGGTCACTGCTATAAAGGTGCGGTTACACTCATGGCATAGATAACGCTGCTTTTTCAATCGTAAAAGAGCTGGTTTAAACATTATATTACCTAATTTAATCGTAGATGTTTTGGTGCCATTTTTAGTGATCGAATAGTTCTCATTAACTGATCCACAGTGATGACAAGCCTTCGGCTTGTATGTAAGTGTGGCTTGATAAACTAAGTAGTTTACTCCTTTTATCTTTTCTTCTATACAAAGATAATTATTTACATCAAAAATAATGTTTTCGTCTTTAATATTTAATGAATTTCGTATAATATGAGAGTGGGTCATGTAGATTCTCCTTTGATTGGTTTTGGTCGACTTAATTATAAGGGAATCTACTGACCTTTTTCTATTGATATACAAAAAAACGTACCAGTGAGTTTTTAGAACTCACCAACACGATTAATTATAGAACC
>NZ_JBGQQZ010000130.1:0-1603 GCF_045528575.1 Ruoffia sp. FAM 24228 | reverse complement strand
ACAATGTGTGGTGATGGTAGCAAGAAGGACACACCTGTTCCCATGCCGAACACAGCAGTTAAGCTTCTTAGCGCCGATGGTAGTTGGACCTTTGGTCCTGTGAGAGTAGGTCGTTGCCATGCATTGTTTAATTTTAATCATTCCGCAATAGCTCAGCTGGTAGAGCGCATGACTGTTAATCATGATGTCGTAGGTTCGAGCCCTACTTGCGGAGTAAGGTTAAATCGGAGAGTTGTCCGAGTTGGCCGAAGGAGCACGATTGGAAATCGTGTAGGCATTTATTAAATGTCTCAAGGGTTCGAATCCCTTACTCTCCGTTAGAAACTTAATATTATAATGGTCCGTTGGTCAAGTGGTTAAGACACTGCCCTTTCACGGCGGTAACACGGGTTCGAATCCCGTACGGATCATTAACATTTTAATAACATGGAGGATTAGCTCAGCTGGGAGAGCGTCTGCCTTACAAGCAGGATGTCGGCGGTTCGATCCCGTCATCCTCCATTAATACCAAGGTCCGGTGGTGTAGGGGTTAACATGCCTGCCTGTCACGCAGGAGATCGCGGGTTCAAATCCCGTCCGGACCGTTTTTTAAAATGTAGGCTTGGTAGCTCAGTTGGTAGAGCACTTGATTGAAGCTCAAGGTGTCGGCGGTTCGATTCCGTCCCAAGCCATTCATGGTGGGGTAGCGAAGTGGCTAAACGCGGCGGACTGTAAATCCGCTCCTTCGGGTTCGGGAGTTCGAATCTCTCCCCCACCATTGTATTATTAATGGGGAATTTAATAATTTTGCCTTTTAATAGGGGCATAGTTTAACGGTAGAACTACGGTCTCCAAAACCGTCAATGTGGGTTCGATTCCTACTGCCCCTGTTTAAATTTTAATAATACGATGATGGCGATTGTGGCGAAGTGGTTAACGCATCGGTTTGTGGATCCGACACTCGTGGGTTCGATTCCCATCAGTCGCCTATATTTTATATAATATAGGTTGTAATATTATCATTGGGGTATAGCCAAGCGGTAAGGCAACGGACTTTGACTCCGTTATGCGTTGGTTCGAATCCAGCTACCCCAGTCGCTAGTACCATTGTTATAATGGTACTATTTTATTTAATACAATGGCGGTATAGCCAAGTGGTAAGGCACGAGTCTGCAAAACTCTGATCGCCGGTTCAAATCCGACTACCGCCTTTACTAAATATTATTTTATTATCGCGGGGTGGAGAAGCTGGCATCTCGTCGGGCTCATAACCCGAAGGTCGTAGGTTCGAATCCTACCCCCGCAATTTTTTAATTATCAAAAATTAATATCGAGACAATGGCTTTTATGCCGGTATGGCGGAATTGGCAGACGCGTTGGACTCAAAATCCAATGTCCTTTGCGGGACGTGTCGGTTCGACCCCGACTACCGGTATTTATTAATTGATTTAATCCACGTTAGAACACTTACCTTATGCCTAAGTAAGTGTTTTTTTATTGGGTTCATGAATTTTTGATGTTGGTGGACCGAGGAGCCAGGTGACGCAGTCACCTTGGCTCTTTTTTTATTCCTATGTTTAAGTGTCTCTCTATGCAACGATAGTTTGTGTTGTGTTCTCATCTT
>NZ_JBGQQZ010000129.1:0-1661 GCF_045528575.1 Ruoffia sp. FAM 24228 | reverse complement strand
CCTGAATAATTCATAGTTTTACTAATAGTCTTTCCTAACATTGATTTAATAGTCTTTAAAGTAATCTGCTTCATCACCCATTAGGTGATGAAAAAAGACCCCCTTTCTGATATGGTTAATTCACCACAAACTACCATAGAAAGGGGTTCTCTCAGTGGTTACTTTACAAGAAAATGCCGTAAAATTCAACAATAATTTAATCGTTTCTCATGATGGTGGTCGTTTATCAAGTGATTCTGGTTTAGTCCTAATCGATGAATTAATGGATGCTTTCCAATTTACTCAGCTCTCTGAAGATATTGTTACATTTAACGACAGTCGTAAATATTGGACACACACGAATCATAAGATTCTAAAACAGTTAATTCTGCAAATTATAGGTGGTTATAATACTGATTCTGCTGCAAATATTTTACAGCATGATCCGGTATTACAGACGTTCTCAACCGATAAGCCGTTGGCTTCTCAATCATCAATCTCTCGGCTTTATGATCGTGTAGTAGGCGAAACAATTGACTCACTTCAAGTATTCAATCAAGCGTTAATTGACAAAGCTCGTCTCCTTCGTAACGATACAAACATGATCATCGATTTAGATTCTACCCATTCAGATACATTCGGCAATCAAGAACAGACAGCTTACAACGCCCACTATGGAACAAATGGCTATCACCCATTAGTGGCGTTTGATGGGATAACCGGTGATTTTTTAAAAGCTAAACTTCGTTCAGGTAACCAATATACTTCTAAAGGGGTTAAAGAATTTCTTAAACCGTTATTGGAGCATTATAACCAAGCGATTCCAACCACCGATATTCTCGTTCGGGGAGATAGTGGATTCGCGACACCGGATATTTATGATTTATGTGAATTATACGAAAATCATTATGTTATTCGGCTAAAGGCCAATAGAAATTTGTATCGCTTAGCTGAAGAATTTGTGTTCTATGATACTGATCATCCATGGGATGAAAAAGAAGTATATTATCACTCGGTTTCATACCAAGCAGCCTCTTGGACGAAGTCCCGACGTGTCTGTGTCCGTTCGACTCGAGAAGTAGGTGAACTCCTTTTTAACCATTCCTTTATTGTCACGAATTTCTCAGAGAACATCTCGGCTAAAAGAGTATTTGAAACCTACAATAAACGCGGTACCATGGAAAACTATATTAAAGAAGCCAAAAATAGCTTCTTTTTCGATAAAACAGATAGCCCAGAATTCCTTGAAAACGAGGCACGCATGATGATTAGTCTGTTGGCATACAATGTGGTTAATTTCTTACGTACCATATGTTTTGAACCAAAATCAAAAGGACTCCAAGTGAATACGATACGTCTTCGTCTATTTAAAGTGGCTGGAAAGCTCGTCACTACAGCAAGACGAATCTATTTAAAACTATCGAGTTCCCATGTTTATCAGCGAGAGTTTTATGCAGTATTCAGGCAAATCCAAAGGATTCGGCAGTACATTTAAAGAACCTGTTTTTTAAAACCTTTTAAATGGCCTAGGGAGAAGTGCGCCCAAAATTCGTGAGATGAGACTAAAAAGTTTTTCTTTAGCTTAGAAAATCGATTAAAATATTTTAATTTCGATAAAGTGATCCAAAATTGAAAAATAACGACTAGAATAACTCAATATTTAAAAGTATGAATTATTCAGG
>NZ_JBGQQZ010000128.1:0-1704 GCF_045528575.1 Ruoffia sp. FAM 24228 | reverse complement strand
CACGGATTCACCGCGGCTTCCAACAAGCTGAAGCAGAGCTAGAAAAAATGTTTGAAAGATTAACAAATTAATAAATCGATTTTATAGAAGGAGTACTTCATTTACACATAATTATTGACACTCCCTATAAAGCACCAGAAGCTACTGATGATTACGTTGGTCTTTATACTGCCCAAGCTAGAGTTGAAGATTTGGATACTGATTTAGAATTGATTTTATCAATTAGTGAAGATGGTTTATTTAACTTATCCTATTATTTTGTGAATACCCCAGAACAGCGAGGTATTAGATTTTTTGCAAACGAAGAGGGCGAAGTTGAAAGCACTGAAGCAATGTATCAAGATTTAATCATTCTTACTGGTGCTTTACGCGAGGGCGAAGGAGGTCTGGGTTCAGGCTTAATTGGTAAAACTATCTCACCGGTCGTTCTTTTAGATGAGAACGGAGAAGCAGACCGTTTATATCCCTACATGAATTTAGCTTTTGATTTGAGAGAGAATCCCCAGAACGCACGTGTATACCAAAATGTTGGCCTATACTTAGCTGATGATGTGGTTGCTGTAGATGTGAATCATTTAATCGGACTAGATAGTGAAGAGCAGATTATGACGCAGTTTTCATCGGTTGAAGAAGGGCATGAAGATGAATTCTTAGTAGAAAGCCACACATATGAATTACTTCAAGAGAGTTTTGATAATGATTTAATAGAGCATAATGATTTCAAGATGGCTTACCAATCTGAGAATGAATTTATGCAACTTGTCCTAGCCATGCATCTAAGAACTAACACAAGTTTTCCACAGGATACCGAAGTTGAATTGATTGACCCTGAAAGTGTTCAACTTAACGATGACTCGGAAGCTCAATACGCGATGTTAATTAATGACTCTGTCTTATATGTCTTCGACGGCGAAAGTTTGTTTATGACTGAAGAGGTAGAAGAAGTTGATGGTAAGTATACTGTTGAAAATTGGGTAACAAATTAATTACTCGCCTGGAGGTGAAATATAAATGGCTTTTGAAAAAGATTCTGAAAAAGAAGTGAAACGCAAAGTTTATAACGACCCGCATCACCCAGACCATCCACGTAACCGTGATAAAGATAGCTCAGATAAGCAAGAGGAAGAAAAGCTTGAAGAGTCTCGTGAACAAACCTATGGTGGCGACCCACATCATCCGGATCATCCGAGAAATCGTAAGTAAGCAAAATGCAATAGAAGAACCTAATCAGAAATGTGATTAGGTTCTTTTTTGTTGGCTAAAGACAGACTCCAATTCAATTCGTCTCAAGTAACCTCAACTCAAGCCAAACCACCATCCCATTTGTCACAAGTTACCCCAACTCAAGCCAAACCACCATCCCATTTGTCTCAAGTTGCTTCAACTCAAGCCAAACCACCATCCCATTTGTCTCAAGTTGCTTCAACTCAAGCCAAACCACCATCCCATTCGTCTCAAGTTACTTCAACTCAAGCCAAACCACCATCCCATTTGTCTCAAGTTGCTTCAACTCAAGCCAAACCACCATCCCATTTGTCTCAAGTTGCTTCAACTCAAGCCAAACCACCATCCCATTCGATAAAGCCCATATAATTGTGTAAAAGTAAAAAACCATAATAATCTCTTTGGTACAATGTAGTTGACAGACAAACATTGAAAGGAAGATTATTATGGCTCAATTAAATATTACCTTAAATTTAGAAG
>NZ_JBGQQZ010000127.1:0-1789 GCF_045528575.1 Ruoffia sp. FAM 24228 | reverse complement strand
TTTTACCTCTGTGTCTTAATTTACGGATAGCGCCTCGATTACCGGTTGATAAACCAGGCTCATCGAAGTCGCCACGATAAATTGCACGATAGATAGTATTATAACTGATTTTATTTTTGGAATTTTCGGTTCTATAATATATGACGTTGGTGAGAAATCACTGGCGTCTTTTTTTGTCTCAGAAAATAGAAAACAAGTGAGTTCTCCTGTAGAATAATAGTCGACAAAAACCAAATATCCATAGGAGGAACTCACTTGCCTACATCAAATGATATGCAAAATGTACTAGATATTCAAGACAAAAACATGATTTTCGAAGATAACTGCGTGTCTTATGGGATACACAAACAAAAGAAATGTAAATTTATAGACTGTACATTGACTTATATTCCTACGGAATGTAAGAAATGTCAGGAACCAAACAAGGACTTCTCTATCTATAAAAATGGGACTCAGACTTCTAGAATCACTTTTCCAATATCTGGCATTTACCCGACCTATCTTAGAGTGAAAAAGCAGCGGTTCAAGTGTACATCTTGTGAAGCAACATTTACTGCGGAAACACCGATTGTAAAAGAGGCGTGTTTTATCTCTAATTTTATCAAAGCAGAAATACTGGCGAAGTCAGCTGATGCTCGTTCGATCAAGAGCTTGGCAGAAGAGACGAATGTCTCTTCCACAACGATTCAAAGAATCATCAATGAACAGGTGAAGTATTATCGACCTTACTATCATTCATTGCCGGAGAACTTGTCTTTTGATGAGTTTAAGTATGGTAATGGGCAAATGGCTTTTGAGTATATTGATGTCGTAACAGGAACGATACTAGATATTTTAGAAAGCAAAGATACTCGTACAATCAAAGATCACTTCTGTTCTCGATACAGCCAAAACCAGAGAAATCAGGTCAAAACGATTACGACAGACATGAATGCCAGTTACGTCAGCTTCATCCCTGAACTGTTTCCAAACGCTGATATCATTATTGATCGATTTCATATCGTTCAGCTCGTGAACCGAGCGATGAACAAAACACGCGTAAAAGTCATGAATCGACTTCGAACGTCCAATGGAGAAGACCAAAAGAAGTACAGACGACTCAAACGCTTCTGGAAGAAACTACTGAAGAAAGAGTCCGAGTTGTCTTATACTACCTATCAATACTTTCCCATGTTCGGACAGCGTCTGGAATCAGCAATCGTTTCTGAGATGTTGGCGTACGATCCAGAACTAAAAGCAACTTATACAATGTATCAAGCTATTCTTAAAGCCGTCGAACACAATGACTCAAAACAGTTAAGAACTGTTTTAGATCAACCCGCTTCTCCTGAACTATCTGGATACATGAAAACCAGTTTAAAGACGTTGCGCGCTCATTTTCCTCATATCCAAAACACCTTCTATTATCCTTATAACAATGGAAAGATAGAGGGAATCAATAACAAGATCAAAGTATTGAACCGGGTAGCCTATGGTTACGGTAACTTTATTCATTATAAAAATCGCATTATCCTGCACTTCAATTTAAAACCAATCAGAAATAAAATCAAAATGATAGAAAAAGAAAGAGAACATACAGCAGCGTAAGCTCGTTGTACATCCTCTTCCAAAATCTATTATTATTTGACTTTATTCTTTACCAACGTTGTTTGACAGAGAACCTTATTATCAATCAAAACCAAAGAAAGACGAATCAGAACTTGAAGAAGTAGTCGCTGAAGAATTTATCCGCAGCCGAAAGGCCTACGGCTCAAGAAAAATAAAAAAAGCCTTATCAAAACGAGGCATT
>NZ_JBGQQZ010000126.1:0-1791 GCF_045528575.1 Ruoffia sp. FAM 24228 | reverse complement strand
ATCGATTGCACACAAACGGAACACGATTCCACGGAAATCCTTACACTACCGAACACCGTTGGAAGTATTTTTGAGTTACTTAGATGAAGCAGTTTTGTCTAGCTTAATTTGACAAATCAAAGAATATTACTTCATCAACAAGTTTATTTTTCAACTCAAGATAGTGCTCTGATTTATTATCAAAAATTTGAACAGTCTTCTTTAAATTTGAAAAACTAGATGGGTTTTGAACCCAACCGAAAGTTCTAATGCTCAAAGACATACTCTCACCTCTTTTTTATATTCCTTTTGATTATATCACATTAAAGATAGTAGTAAGAAGCCTATTTATAGGACTTAAAGAAAGAGAATATATTAATTTACTAGATTTAAAAATTTACTAATTAGAATCGAAACTCCCCCAACCCACTAGTGTAGCGAATGGTTCATTCGAGTCCAGCTGGAGACCGATTAGGTCGGAAGTGGCCACGAGAATGAAACACCGAGCGGAGCTAGTGGGTTGGGGGAGTTTAGTTTGCGTTTCATCACCTTATTTTACGTTTTAAACGCACTTATAAGAGAATTAAGTAACATCTGACTTATCTATCCAACCTATTGAAATACCGTCGTTACCAAGCAAATAAATCGTTTGCATGACCTCTTTTTCTTCGATGAGTTCGAATTCTAAGTCTTTGACCCAATCGGGTATCTTCTCACCAGTAAACCATCTATACGCTTCTTCTTTCACTTTCAATTTCTTTGTGATATTACTAAACGTTGAATCCAATTGATCCAGAATACCTGAATTTTCCTTATCAATCGCTAACTTACGAGCTACCATACGCTCTAAATACTTTGCGTAGCCTAAGGCAGCATAATTATACTTTGCTCCACCTTCTCGAAACAGACCTTTAACAGCCTGTTTAAAATTACTAATTCCACTCACTCTATAATTGCCACCTGGTCTCAGTAAATAAACCCAATCTTCAAGGAAATCTTTGACACTTGAATACTTAATATAATGGCCACCCTCATTTGTAGGGCGTTTGCTACCTTTGTTTTTATTAATCTTAGGATTACCTACATATGAATCAGACCAGGTCATACCACCCCAATTATTATCGATTTCGGCAACGTTCGATTCACCCCATACTCCTTCAAAATGCAACATCACAATAAGAAGACTAGGTAGTATATTGTATTCCTTAGCCAATTCGACTATCTTTTTGATATGCTTTTCGGAGAGTGTAGCCCCATTATATGTCATCACAGGCAACGCTCCATTATCCACACCCTTATCAACAGATGTTAAGACTTCATTTACTTTTTTTTGAACCAAACTCGCATCATAACCAGCAGCTAATAACTCATTGATCCTTTCCTGGCCAGAACTCCATTTTCCAGAAATAACTTCTTTGGCTACTTCCTCAATCGTCTTTTTAATTTCTCCTATGATTTTATACTTCGGTCGTGCATAGCCTTTAATCCGTTTATCGTTCCATAGGAAGGTATTTCGCTCAACGCGTCCATTACTATTACCTTCAATCGTTGTAATCTGATTATTCTCAACCTTCTCAACAAAACCGATGTGATCCGCCCAACCATTACTATCCCAATCAAATGTGACAACATCGCCCATTTTAGGAAATTCTTTTCCACGCCATATCCCTAATTTTTCAAAAATGTTAATATGACGCTGAACGCCGCATTCACGACCTATCAACTCACTTGTTTGGGTCTTATCAGCAATGAAACTGACAAATGCATCGCACCAATCATCACTATACTTAACCATGTAGCCAACGGGAACGG
>NZ_JBGQQZ010000125.1:0-1847 GCF_045528575.1 Ruoffia sp. FAM 24228 | reverse complement strand
CCATTATTTGACTAGTCGACCTCTCACACCACCGTGCGTACGGTTCCGTACACGGCGGTTCAATACCTTGCGTAAGCAGACTCTACCAATTCGCTTAGTGGAACTAAGCCCCATTGGTGGAGTCTTTTTGTTGTAATTGCCCGATGAACTTCAGGCGTGTTTGAAAGTCGCCAGTACATCTTACGAGAAAATGCAATGCGTTTCGCTGAGTCTAGGTCAAGTCCATAGGACTTTAATTTCTTAATAACCGTTCGTGGTTTCTTCCATCGTTTAAAGATAAGCTGTCTAAGCCGGTGATGTAACCATCCTTCTATCTCTTTAATAAATCCTTTGATAAAACCTAAACCAAAATAATTTATCCAACCTCGTGTAACTCGATTAATTTGCTGGATGATTTCTTCAAAGGTTCCTGGTCTTTTACGACTCGTCAGTCTCTTTAAAGAATTCTTGAATTTTCGCTTGGCTTGCTTGGTAGGGATAAAACGATAGGTTCCATTCACTCGGCGCATCAGACAGCTCAAGAACTTTAAACGAGTAGGTGACCCCACTTTGCTTTTCTCTTGATTGACGATGAGCTTTAAATCTTTCTCAATATATTTGGTGATACTTTCCATCACACGTTCACCGGCTCGTTTCGTCTTCACATAGATGACGAAGTCATCAGCGTAACGGACAAATCGATGACCACGTTTGGAAAGTTCTTTATCCAGTTCATGTAAGTAGACATTACTCAGTAGAGGCGAGAGAACCCCTCCTTGTGGTGCGCCTGTTTTACTTTCTACGAATTCGCCAGACAGGTCTATGACACCTGCTAATAAAAACTTACGGATAATTTTGATGATGGTCTTATCATGGATGTATTGTTCTAGATAGTAGATGAGTTTATCGTGATTCAGCGTGTCAAAGCATTGCTTCAAATCACAATCTACAACTACCCGATAACCTTCCTCATAATAGTTTACACATTGTTTGAGGGCACTATGCGTGCCTTTGCCCGGTCGAAAGCCGTGACTGTTTTCCATAAAGTGCGGGTCAATGATTGGTTCAATCACTTGTCGAATTGCTTGTTGAACAACTCGATCGCGCACACAAGGAATGCCTAGCTTTCGCTTCTCTCCATTCGGTTTTGGTATTTCTACCCGTTTAACCGGTTGGGGTTTATAAGTCCCATTAAGTAATTTATTCCGTAGAGGAATATAATACTCATTGATGTGTTCTTCTATTTCAAAGACGGTCATCCCGTCAATACCTGCTGCACCTTTATTCCGTTTAACGGATTTAATGGCAGCTTCCATATTCTCTCTTGTTACAACTCGCTCCATCAAAGACGGAGTCTTACGATACATTTCTGTCATTTCACCTAAAGTTCACTAGACACATCGATTAACTCTTTCGGTTCCACCTATTCCCTCCACCGACTGCCAACCTAAGCGGTTGTTTTCTGTCATTATTGTGAACCTTAACCTCCATTCTATAATTTGTATTGATATTGTTCGGTCCTTCGCTACATTCTCGCTACTACGACCTCTGCTGATTTCTCACTATTCGTTGTTACTACTGAGTCGCTAGTGAGACCTCCCCAGGTAAGGTGCGATAACCTTCCACTCATGTCACTGCTTCATTTACTGTTTAGGATTCGTGCAGTATTGGACTTCACTTTGTCATGCAAGCTCATCCATCCCTGTTCAGCCTTGATATGAAGTTTCTGTTCGTCAGTGCGAGTGTTTGCCTCCGGCTTCCTTCAGATTCCACCTCACGGTGGACACCCTTGCCTTTAGCTAACAGTTCCTACTGCCAAGTCTGTAGTGGACTTTCACCACCAAGTTATCGCCCATGCCGGGCGCACA
>NZ_JBGQQZ010000124.1:0-2011 GCF_045528575.1 Ruoffia sp. FAM 24228 | reverse complement strand
TTGTTTATGGCAATATAATAATACATAAGATTGCAGCCTAAAAGTACATAACCAGGCAACAAAAAAAGCCTTGTTAGTCATCCAGTTTACCTCTAAAGTTTAAGTTACGACGCTTAACTTGGAGGAAGAAAAAGGATGCTAACAATGGCTGATATTAATACTATCAAAAATCTACGTAATAATCACGATAAATCAATAAATGAAATTGCAACAACTTTAGATATTAACTGGCGTACTGCAAAGAAGTATGCTGATGGTTTAGTGTTACCTGAAAAAAACTTGAAGAAAAAAGTTGGAATGATGTATGACGAAGATTGGGGAGACATCGTTTCATTGTGGCTAGAAGAAGACTATCGTCTTCCCAAAAAGAAAAGAAGAACAAACAAAAATTATTTTGAAGGACTAGAGACAATAGGTTTTAAAGGCTCATATCGTACGGTTTGCAATTTTGTACACGACTGGAAAAGTTCACATCATCATGATCTTCCGAGTGCAGGTTATGAAAGACTCGAACATCCTCCAGCAGAAGCCCAATTAGACTTTGGAACAATGGAAGTTGAACATGAAGGATCATTTAAGGATGTCAAAGCATTAGTGTTAAGTACTCCGTTTAGCAATGCGGGATTTGCAGTTGCTTTACCAAGTGAAAATCAGGAATGCTTATTAACTGGTATGAAAGAAATCTTTAAGCAAATGGGCTGTGTCCCTAAGACAATTCGAATTGATAATATGACAACTGCAGTTATTAAACCAAAATCAAAATTCAAGGATGCAAAGTTAACGAATGAATTTCTACAATTTGCAATGCATTATGGGTTCAATGTCCAAACTTGTAACCCTGCAAGTGGTCATGAAAAAGGTAGTGTTGAAAATAAAGTCGGATATGTTCGCTATAATTTCTTTTCTGAAACACCCAAGATGAAAGATTTTTCTTCTTTGAATAAAGATTTAGAACAGAGAATGGTAAAGAAACGAAAAGAAAAACACTATGAGAAAATAAGAACGATAGAATCACTTTGGAAAGAAGAAAAGAAATCCTGCTTAGAACTACCAGATGAAGATTACCCTGTCTTTAAAGAAGTTCTAGTAAGAGCAAATAAAATGAATGAAATAAAATTAGATAATACTTTAATACATATTCATAATTCATGGCGTCATGGTGAAGTATATGCCTATCTCACTTGGGACAAATATCGTATTATCACTCGCAACGGAGAAATCATTCAAGAAGATTTTCGTCCATATGTTACTCGAAAACGAGCAATTGATTGGCCTACAATCCTTAGGGATTGGAAACAGCGGTTATCTAAAATCACTTATTCACGATACTGGAAGTACCTTCCAGGACGGATACAGTCATATTTGAGTGTTGATGATCTACGTTTACTCTACCAACGACTCGATCGTTTATTAGGTTTGTTATCTGTTCATACAATGATTGAATTGAATGAAAGGTTCTATGAACTGATTTCTGAAGAGTATGAGGAAAGTCTATCTGATGTGAACTGGCAAGGATATGATGCTCTTACCCAAGTTGCAGCCAAAGGAGTGAAGGTATGATTTATACTTTAGAAACAGTATGTAAAGAACTGCGCTTAAATAGTTTACCAAGCTTAGTTGATGATCCTAAACAAGAAGAATGGCTACTTAAATTGTTAATAAATGAAGTAGAAGCTAAAGAAGAACGAAAAATTCAACGTTTAATTAAGCAAGCGAAGTTTATTGGCCATAAAACACTTGATTCCTTCGAGTGGCATCAAGATATTCGGTTACAAGATTCCCAAACTAGAGAAATATTAACTTCTCTTGATTTTATAAAAGAAAATCAAAATATTGTATGTATTGGTGCCCCAGGCACCGGTAAAACTCATTTAGCTAGTGCTTTAGGCTACAAAGCTTGTCAACAGGGTATTGAGACTCGATTTTGGCGAGTTAGTGACCTTGTCTTAGAACTTGAACGAGCATGGAAAAACAATCAATTAGAGCGGTTTAAAAAACGATTTAATCGAGT
>NZ_JBGQQZ010000123.1:0-2039 GCF_045528575.1 Ruoffia sp. FAM 24228 | reverse complement strand
CACCTTTACAATATCAGAATGGGGTTCTTTTTTCATCACTTAACAGGTGAAAATGAAAAAGTAAATTTAAGCTGCCGTTAGGCAGTTGGCACATGTTTCAACGAAAAGTATGAATTGTTCAGGTATATTGAACATAATTAAATAATATCAAATAGGGGATGATAAGATGTTGAAGTCGATCAATAAGCTTCTTTTCAGGGACAGGTATGAAGCTTGGTGCTTTAAAGAAAGTAATCAAAAATCATGGTGTGCTATTACTTGCGCACTTCATTGTTGCGATTGGAAGTATTAATCCTGCGGTTTATTTAGCCTTAGTTAATGATTTTGGAAAAGAGAAAGACAAGACAGTCTTTGGTATTACCTCTTTGTTTGCCGAATACCATTAGTGCCGGTATTTATCTATAGTTTATCGTATGCTGATGGATGTGAATGGATGTTACTCGTTTCAACGCTGATTCCAGTGATTTTAGGAATAATACTTGGACATATCGTACAAGGGTTCCGTAAAATTTTCGGGACAGGAGTTGCAGCTTTACTACTTTTATTAGGATGGAATATTGGACAAGGTTAAAATTTAATTGAAGCTACGCAGTCCGGTTTAGTGGGATTACTATTTAGTTAACCTATACCAACTCTCACTTGACACAAAAGTATTGAAAAATAATGGAGTTGCCTCGCTTTCAAAGATGTCAGCAGCTGGAGCCTCGGTCAGAACGCCCACTGTTATAGGGGCAATGAAACCCGTGCTTATGGAATATGTCCTAAATGCGACCGCAAAACTACTAACAGTCGTGGTCGTTACAAGTCTCATGACACCGATTATTGTAAAAAGATATAAAGAAAATAACTTATAAAAAATCGTTAGATTCATCGATGAATCTAACGATTTTTTTATACAATCAAATGCGTCTGCACGTTCGTAATGAATCTATTTAAGAAATCATGATGTAAATCAGTTAAGTATAGTCGTGAAGAGTAAGCGATAAAAAAATCAACCGACATTAAGTCGAGGGAGATGGGATATAAATTATATTCTAAATCTTCCTGTAAAGTAGGCAAAGCACTTTCTGGGATAAAAGCAACGCCCGAACCGTGCTCTGCAAATTTTGAAACAGTATAAATATTTGTGGACTCTAAGACAATGTTAGGCGTGATACTATAGCGTTTTAAAAGGCGGTCAATTTGACGGCGAATTGCAGATCCACTTGATGTTAGCACCAAGTCTTGGCTTAATAATTTATCAATCGCAATTGTATTCGAGCTCAATTCAACAGAGCCACTGATATATAAATCCGAACTAGGTGGAATCACAGCATAATACCGATGGGTTCCACAAAGATGTGTTATCAACGAAGGGGAGACTGTCTCTGGATTTTGACCAATATAGAAATCAATCTCTTGATTCATTGCTTTCGCTTCACTGTTACTTGGTAAATCTTCTAGAATCGTTAACGTGACTTCGGGATGTGCTTGAACAAATTTTGGTAAAGTAATCGGTAAGATAAAGGTTGCGAGACTAGACAAGACACCAATACTGAGAGAAATGGGAGAATCTTCATTGTATTGAATTAACGTGTTTTTCAATTGATTTAATTCGGCATCTGAATTTTCCAAATATTGATAATACACTTTTCCTGCTTCAGTTAATTGTAGCTGAGGGCTTTTTCTATTAATGATTTCGGTGCCTAAGTCATCTTCGATTTTCTTAATAATTTGAGTGAGATAAGGTTGAGAAATGTACAGATCTTTGGCTGCTTTAGTGAATGAATTATGTTTGAGTAGCACATCAATGTATTGCAAGATATCTTGATAATTATTCAAAGTCATATGTTACACTTCTTTCTTATTGCTTTTTACTTATGATACCATAACTAAATAAATATTTCACAAATAGGTCATTAATATTTATTATATAGCGCCGATTGTAAAATTAAGCTAGACAACTAAAACAGCCATTTGTGGTACACTCAACTTGTAATTCCGACCAAAGAATACAAAGGAGTGACCACAAATGACCTACACCCATCTTACCACGGATG
>NZ_JBGQQZ010000122.1:0-2046 GCF_045528575.1 Ruoffia sp. FAM 24228 | reverse complement strand
AGCTTTGTTGACCTTTTTTAAACTGGTGGTCGTCCAGCGAAATTGTTTGGTTGTCTGTTCCGTAGAACAGATCCCCTTACACATTTGGTGTGTTTATCTTTGTTCAGTTTTCAATGAGCTTTCGTTGCGGTTGTGATGCAACTTTAATAGTGTAACATGTTTGTTACGCAATTGTCAACTAATTGTTTCAATTAATTTTAATTGATCTCACATGCTTCGCTTTTTTCTCGTCACTTCATGTGACAAGGTCTATATTGTATCATGTTACTCGATACACTGTCAACCTTTTTTTGAATCTTTTATTCAACCAAAGTTCGTTGTTCGATTCGTTGGTGCTGTCTCAATTGACAACCTAATTATAATAGCATGAACCCATAGCCATTGTCAACACTTTTTGGATTTTAGTTCATCTTTTGAATTTTAATTGTTGTAGATATCTCTATATCTTATGTTATAGCCATCTTAAGATACTATCAGTTAATATTACCGATACTTGGTAAATTATTTATACATGTAACAATCCAATATAGTACTGACTCATCAAACGTTTTTTCTATTGGATCACTATCCATTTATCAAGGAATTTTCTTAATTTTATTATTCCTTCTATAGAGGTTATAGAAAAACCTAATTATCTTGCCTATCTCTTCTTATTAATTACTTTCATTTAACATCTAATAGACATGGTGCTTATTTGCAGTTCATCCTATAATTCGTGTAACAAATTCATCAGGAAACTTGTGTTATTTATCTACTCATAATTGTGATTGCTCCCCGTGGAGTAGTACCTGATACACCCGAAAGCTTTATCTATTTATGGATTTAATACTGCCAGTGTTTTTTTGCCTTTGTATAACCCATTACACCACTTTCTGTAATTCAGTAATTATGCTCTTAAGTATTTCCATTGTTTTTCCTGCCTCCTCAAACATATTCCGAAATAAATCTTCTCAAATTATAATTAAATGCTTCAGGGAGAATGGTTGCGTCTGTTTTTGCATAGGTTATCATCCCTTTTTTCTCCAGGATGCGTTAATCGGTTATAGCAAATATAATATTGAGGTACGACTCTAGAAATGCTGAAACTCTATAGTTTATACTTACTATATCCTTACGAACAAGAATTTTTTCTATCTGTTTATCATATGATGGCAGGCTACCAGTGAGTAGATCCATGTTGTTTTTATAATATCTTTACATAACTCTTCTGGTCTGATATTTGATACTTATTTTGCCGTTTTTCCAATTTACCATTATTATCAAATAGAATGTTGCAATGTAAAAGATTATGCCCCATACAAGTTGTGTATCCATTGCTCGGATTAAACTCTTCAACGACTGAATATATTTGTTGCGAGAAGTACTCAAAACTTTGGTAAAAGATATCAAAATCTATTCCTTCTTTCAATGTACAATTGTCTCCAAGCTCCATATAATGACAGTAATTCTCCAATATTCGTCTTAGAATATTCTCAATTGGTATCTCAATACAGTAAAAATATAAGTCATTGTCCGCCTTTTCATCAAATATTTGTTTTAGTCTTGATCCCCCTAGAGCAATTGCCTCAACCTCTGGCAATGTAGTAAATTCTTTCCAAAATATATTAAAATTCACATTAACCACTGTTTTTGCATGTATTTTTCAAGTTTATTGATTGAATGTACTTATTACCAAAAGTTTACTACACATTCCTTCAGTTTAAAATCTAAAACAAATTGGTTGTTGTATAAACTCGATTGAAACCTCTCATTATTGATATGTTCCTTAAATAAATAAAGACCAAGCAACGATTTCTGCTGCTTAACCTCGACTAAAATGAATCATCAACCCTATTTGACAAAGAAACACAAAAAAAGAGACACAGATTTTAAAATCTACATCTCTTTTTTAATCTAGGTTCTACAATAAATAGGGTTGATGACAAAAATTAAAATGTCATCAACCCTATCTTTGTGTCTTCTAAAAGACGCAGATATTCGTTATATTAAAAGTACCACCAAATAACATAAGGAGAATATCTACGCATGAACCATTTTATCCAAAAA
>NZ_JBGQQZ010000121.1:0-2058 GCF_045528575.1 Ruoffia sp. FAM 24228 | reverse complement strand
AGACACCTTTACAATATCAGAATGGGGTTCTTTTTTCATCACTTAACAGGTGAAAATGAAAAAGTAAATTTAAGCTGCCGTTAGGCAGTTGGCACATGTTTCAACGAAAAGTATGAATTGTTCAGGTCAAAATAACTAAAAAAAGATTGACCCAAATTCTTATCATGGTAAAATATTTGATATTGTGATTTTTTTAAGTTAGTTTTTGGGGGGAGGCAGAAAAATCTATGTATGACCAACAAGGCGATTGGGAACTTCACCCAATTGCAGGTGCATCTGGTGATGCTTATATGGGCGTAAAATCAGACGAGAAAGTATTCTTTAAACGAAATACTTCTCCATTTATCGCAGCATTATCTGCTGAAGGCATTGCCCCCAAATTAATGTGGACGCAAAGAACTTTCTCCGGTGATACATTTACTGCCCAGGAATGGAAAGATGGACGTCTATTAAAGAAAGAAGATATGGGTTCAAAAGAAGTCATTGAATTAATCCGTCAAATACATGGCTCAGATAATTTATTACTCATGCTCAAACGAATGGGCGAGCGTAATTTTTATCCTTTGGATTTTATTAATCAATATTTTGTGGATTTGTCACCTACGCTTGCTTCGAATCATTTCTTAAACGAAGTCATTCGACATATGGAAGATGCCATTGATAATGATTTTTATGATGTGCGCCGGACAGTATGCCACGGAGATTTAAATCATAATAACTTTTTGAAGAGCCATGATGACCATCTCTATCTCGTTGATTGGGAAAGTGTTAAAGTAGCTGATCCTTTAAGTGATATTACAATGTTACTTGTACATTATTTTTCCCCCAGTGAATGGATGGCTTGGTTTGAGTTATATAACTACCCTATTAACAATTCTTTCTACAAACGCGTTCGTTGGTATAGTATGATGAATTGCCTTTATTTAATTAAGCAATATTATCTTGAAGGCCGTCAACACAAAACCAATGAATACATTATTTTACTTAAAACTATCTATGAAGATTCAACCAATTAAGGAGCAATTAAATTATGCGTTTACGTAACAAACCTTGGGCACAAGACAAATTAAATGAATATCCGCAATACGTACCAGCTGACCCAGCTGAGTACAAAGGTAAGTGGCAGTCTCGCTTTGAAAAAGAGCAACCTATCCATATTGAAGTTGGATCCGGAAAAGGACAATTCATTATCAATATGGCAAAAGCCCATCCAGAAATAAATTATATCGCCGTTGAAATCCAAACAAGTGTGATTGTATCAATCTTGGAAAAACAAATTGAAGAAGCTCTACCTAATGTTCAAATCTTACATGGGGACGGCAGTGATTTAAGCGAGTATTTCGCACCTGCTGAAATCAGCTTACTTTACTTAAACTTCAGTGATCCATGGCCAAAAACACGTCACGCTAAAAGACGTCTCACTTCACCAATATTTTTAAAACAATATGAAGGCATCTTACCAGAAAACGGAGAAGTTCATTTCAAGACGGATAACCAAGGTCTATTTGAACACTCGCTTGAAAGTATGTCTGAATATGGTATGTACTTTAAGCAAGTTTGGCTTGATTTACACAAGTCAGATTTCGAAGGTAACGTCATGACAGAATATGAAGAAAAATTCTCATCTAGAGGTAATCGCATTTATCGCCTAGAAGCTGTTTTTCGCAGTAATAAGTAAAAGCGAAAAAGCCTAACCAAATTTTGTTTGGTTAGGTTTTTTTAGCGATTATTTATTGTGGGGATGGAACTCAAGACAAATGAGGTTGCGGTGTGGCTTGAGTTGAGGTTACTTGAGACGAATGGGATTGTCGTTTGGCTTGAGTTGAAGCAACTTGAGACAAATGGGATGGTGGTTTGGCTTGAGTTGAAGTAAATTGAGACGAATGGGATGGTGGTTCGGCTTGAGTTGAGGCAACTTGAGACGAATGGGATGTCAAGTCCATAATCTTGTGTAAAAGTCTCAATGTAGTTATATCATCTGGTCATCATGCACATTACACTTGTAAGAATGTCCGAGCGTTATTTTCCCAATTTTCGTGGAAATCAATTAATATCGAA
>NZ_JBGQQZ010000120.1:0-2201 GCF_045528575.1 Ruoffia sp. FAM 24228 | reverse complement strand
ACACGGATTCACCGCGGCTTCCAACAAGCTGAAGCAGAGCTAGAAAAAATGTTTGAAAGATTAACAAATTAATAAATCGATTTTATAGAAGGAGTACTTCATTTACACATAATTATTGACACTCCCTGACGAAAATATCAAACAAATTATACTAGTTTTTATATATATAATAATTATAGTGAGGAGAAGACCAATGATCAAAAAAGGAAATCTATTTATGGTTGGTGTTTTATTAGCTAATATTTTTATTCAACCATTATTTAGTTTACAGTCTGTTTTTGCAGAAGGTGAAGAAGTGGCAATAGAAAGTCACCAAGAAGTATATGAAGATGTTGAATTAGTAACTGAAGAATCAGGTGATTTAAATATAGTCCCACCATCAGAACAAGAAAATCTTGTTGAAGAGGTGGTCACAGAAGAAGAGATAAATAGTGAATATGACGAAATATCAGATGATGATAATTCAAATTTAGAGGAGAATTTGGAGTTTGATGAAACTGAAGTTGAATCAGTTGAAGAAAATGCATCATCAAATGTGGTTGTTTCTTTTATTCAACAAACGTATGAAAGTGAAGCCGTTGGTTATACTAGTTCGTTGAAATTTAATATAGCGAATATTGGTAATGCTGCTGCAGAAAACGTAGTTGTAAGAGTTCAGTTACCTGTAAATTATATTGAAGAATATAGTAATATTTCTGACTACTTCTATAATCAAGGATTAACTAATTTATCACAACACTACGATGATAATAATCTCTATGTTAATTATAACATCGGTGATTTACCTACTGGATACAATAAAGATTTCTCATTTGAATTCAAAACGATTACTGAAATTCAAGAAGAAAATATTACAGTTCCCGTAACAGCACAAGTTTTAGAAAATGGTAATACAGTTGACCAAATTGGTCCGGTAGTATATAACTTCGTAAATCCAAACATCATTTATCCCGAAGAAGATGATGAAGATAGCGACAGTATGAAAGTAATGGCAATAGGAGCAACAAGTGATGCTTTCTATGCATTAGAGCCAGAATATAATGAAGGAACAGGTGAATTTGCACTTCGCTTCCAATACGATTTAACTAAATTGTCTGGAGGAGAAGAATTCACTATTGAAATTGATCCTAATTTCGTTGAGTTGAATGAACTCCAAGATAATGTAAGTTATACAGTCGAAAAAGAGGGTAACGTATATAAGATAAAATTTAAAGATAGTTTAAGTGGTAATAACCAAGGGATTATAAGCATTAGATCAAATGTAAAGCAAGTTGAAGAGTCAAAAGAGTACACCATCTCATGGAAATTAGATGGAGTAACGACTGAGACGTCTATTTTTATAAGAAAACCTGGTGATTCTGAGAGTGATATTAAAGAGGAAAAAAGCAGTAAGAATGTTCAAAGTTATATATGGGATCTAGGAAATAAAATTAAAGGCGAAGTAAATGAAGATGGAGAGCAATTTATTACTGTCGAGGATGATATTACCTCAGTAAATATTCCTTATACCTTAGTTTATCAAACTACTACAGGTGGAATTCTTAACATTAAGGATGAGTTAGATGATTTATTAACCTATAATGAAGGTAGTTTTACAGCAACTTTAGAATCATGGGATTCAAACGGATGGAATAAAGAAAACACTACTGTTGATTTAACTGATTACTTAACAATCAATGGTAATACATTTAGTATTGAAGGCTATGAGCTACCACCTAATAGTCGTATTACGATTAACTATAATGCAAATGTTAATGATGCGAAAGCTTTAGAAACTCATCTTAATCAATTATTAGAGAATGAACAATTAGATGGCGAAGAAGGTTCTGTATCATATGTTTTCAATAATAAAGCAAAGATTAATGATGAAGATAGAGATGGTAAGTATAGTGGTAATGTTAATGTTCCTGGTGAAAAACCTGAAGTTATACCAGAATACCCTAGCAATGTGTTAGAGAAGTATGTTGATCCAACTACTGCTAATGCAACGTTTGATAATGAAGGTAATTTAATCCCGATACCTGTGACTTATACTCTTAAATTAAATATGTCAAAATTTAAAGAAGAAAATAGTAACCTGAATAATTCATACCTCTATAATTTAAGCTGGTTTCTTGAATAAATTAATCGTTCTTGGAAAAATTGGAAATTTTTCTACAAAATAGTGCGTTCTCGAAGTAGATTTTAACTAAATGAACCTT
>NZ_JBGQQZ010000119.1:0-2210 GCF_045528575.1 Ruoffia sp. FAM 24228 | reverse complement strand
GAAGGTATTAATAATAAAATTAAAGTATTGAAACGAACAGCCTACGGCTATCGAAATTACAGTCATTTTAGAGACCGTATTTTACTTATGACGCGATTATATGTCCCTCAGACAAATAAAAAAGATCAAGCAACAACTTATGCTGCTTGATCTTGATTAAAATGAGTCATCAACCCTATTTGACAAAGAGCCATTTAAATTTAATCAAAAACACATCTTAGATTAGATAACCTAAGATGTGCCTCATTAATTAGAATAATTCTTTGTCACTACCAAACGTTTCTCCTAAAGCTTGTTGTGCAAGCACATTTAAGAAGTTCCATGGTTTATCATATTCTGGTTGGAAGAAGTAGTCAGCTAAAGCTAATTGTTCTAATGTCCAGCCAGCTGAAATTGCTGTTGAAACTGTATTTATCGCAAACATAACATCTTGTTTAGACATTAACTGCGCACCAACAATACGATTTTTTTCTTTTTCAAAGTGAATTTTCATCATAACAGTTGTATCATCACCAATAAATTTAGGACGAATAGTCTCTTCATAATATTTACTGTCGACTTTGCTTAAATCTGCGTCAGAGTCTTTAACACCTGTACAAGCAAAGTGGTAATCGAATAATGATAATGCAGATGTGCCCGAAACGGCTGGCATTTCAAATTTGTTATCTGAAAGCATATTTTTAGCAGCGATTACACCTTGGCGACGTGCGTTAGAAGCTAAAGCAATGGCACGTTTTTCCCCCGTTGGAGCAAATGGAATTAATGTCGCATCTCCAGCTACATAAATATCTGGATTTGATGTTGATTGCATATGTTCATTCACTTCAACAAAACCACGTTCGTTTCGCGCTAAGATACCGTCTAACCATTGTGTATTTGGACGCACACCAACGGCCATAATAACAGTATCTGCTTCGTATTCACCTTTATCTGTCACGACTTTTGCAACAGATCCATTCTCACCGATGATTTCTTGAACTTTTTCCCCACCATGGAATTTCATTCCATGTTCAAGTGCGTTCTCTTGTAAGACTGAAGTAAATTCTTTATCTAGATACGTAGGTAAGATTGAATTTAATGAATCAATAACCGTTGTATCAATTCCTGCTTTCGCGTATGCTTCAGCAACTTCTATTCCAATATATCCACTACCTACAACAACTGCTTTTTTAGCAGATGACATACGTTCTTTTACTTTATCTGCCCAATTGCGGCCACGTAAGTAGTATAAATGATCTAAATCAGTTCCAGGAATTGGAATTTCAATCGGTACAGCCCCTGGGCTAAGGAATAATTTATCATATGATTCTTCAGATTCTCCGTCAGCTGTTTTAACTGTAATCGTTTTAGCTTCTGGATCTACAGATACAACATCACTATTCATATGAACATTTACGCCTTGCTCTTTATAACTTTCTTCATTTGCATAATGTAAGCTATCTAAAGAAGGTGAGATATCTTCTAAATAACTTTGAATCCCACAAGATAAGAATGATGCTGTTTCCCCGCGTTCATATAAATGAATCTCAGCATTTGAATCTTCTTTTAAGATAGTTTGCACTGCTTCATACCCAGCATGTGAAGTACCTACAACAATAATTTTCATAACAAAACCTCCAAGAATTTTTTAACAAATTTATTATATCACATTCTAATCTGATTTCAAACATTCAGAACTCAATCTAACAAAACGTTTATTCAACACCATTTAGTTAGATATTTCATGGGAACATCCATTTGAATAATAGTAATATATTTTTTTCATTTATATAAGCCAAAAAAATTATTTGGTCCTGAATAATTCATAGCTCTATAATTTAAGCTGGTTTCTTGAATAAATTAATCGTTCCGTAAATTTCAAGTTTAAGTTAGCCACTACAGGTAACTCATTTGTTTGGTACCGTAACTGCCTTGTTATTCTAAATCAGTGACCCTCTGATATTGAACTGAGGGATGGTAGTCTCCCGACCAGTCTGGACTCAGGCCATCTTTCCAGACATGAAGCCATGCCGAGGTCAAGTAATGATAGGTCAAGCCCCCAATCGTTCTTGCTTGAATGCTTGAACAAATGTGTCATGTGGTATTGCATAACCCAAAATTTTCCGCGGGTAATCGTTCATCCAACGCTGGATCCGCAAAATCTGGTTCTCGCTCACCTCACTAATCGGGCTTCCCTTGGGAACGAAACGGCGAATTAATTTGTGCTGGTT
>NZ_JBGQQZ010000118.1:0-2345 GCF_045528575.1 Ruoffia sp. FAM 24228 | reverse complement strand
TTAGATTTCTTTGTGTTAAAATGAGTGTGTGACATGAAGATTCTCTCCTTATACTATGTTGTGGTGACTTAAGTATAACGAATCTTCATGTCTTTTTTTAGTGTTGCGTTTCATCTTACAACACACCGATAAGAAAAATCACTTAAATAACAAAAACTCTGAAATTTTACAGTAGTGTTACAAACAGTATACGAATCAAAGAAAATCAACTATTCAACTCAAAGGTGTGTTATTATCTTCTCAGGTCGAAAAAAAGAAGATTTAATGAATATAATATGAATTTGACGAATATAACAAAACTAGTATTAACGAAGGAGCAATAAACAATGAAGAAAACTTTTTCTAAGAGCTTATTCAAAACTTTATTTACATCTGCATTAGCATTAAGTTCGGTAGCAGCACCAGTTTTAGCATCAGCTCAAAACTATGACGCGCTGATTAATGAAGCAGACGTTCAAATTGAAGGTTTAAGTGCTCAACAAACAGCTTTATACGCTCAATTAGCTACAGCATATGCTGAAATTGATACAATTCAAGCAGAGGCAACTGCAGTCCTTGAAGCAGTAGCAGAAGATGATGCGTTAATCGCTGAATTGGAAGAAGAAATTACTCAACTTGAAGATATTATCGGTAAACGTGAAGGCTTATTAGCTGATCAAGCACGTGCTGTTCAAGTAAGTGGTGGATCATCTAACTATTTAAACTATGTAGCATCATCAGAATCAGTAAGTGATTTTGTTGGTCGTGTAGATGTTATTAACAAAATGGTATCTGCAAACAAAGATTTATTAAATGTACAAATTTCAGATAAAGAAGATGTTGAAAGCAAAAAATCTGAAACAGAATCAACAAAAAATCAAAAAATCGAAAAAATGGTTGAACTTGAAGCTTTAAAAGAAGAGTTGTCAGCACAAACTGCAGCATCTGAAGAAGTTTACAACCAATTAACAAACGATATTTCATTAGCAGCTTCTCACCGTGAAGCATTAGTTGCTGAACGTCAAGCATTCGAAGAAGCTCAACGTATCGCGGCTGAACAAGCGGCAGCAGCTCAAGCGCAAGCAATCGCAGAAGCCGAAGCAGCAGCCCAAGCACAAGCTGAGGCGGAAGCTCAAGCAATTGCAGAAGCACAAGCGAATGCAGCAGCTCAAGCTGAAGCAGCAGCCCAAGCGCAAGCAAACGCTGAAGCGGCAGCTCAAGCAGCAGAAGAAGCTCAAGCAATTGCAGAACAAACTCCAGTAGTTGAAGAAGCACCAGTTGTTACAGAAGAAGCGCCTGTAGAGGAAGCACCAATCGTTGAAGAAACACCTGTAGTGGAAGTCCCTGTAGAGGAAGCACCAATCGTTGAAGAAACTCCTGTAGTGGAAGTCCCTGTAGAGGAAGCGCCAATCGTTGAAGAAACACCTGTAGAAGAAGTACCGGTAGTTGAAGAAACACCAGTTGTTGAAGAGCAACCAGTAGAGGAAGAAGTTATTGCAGATACACCTACATGGGAAGTTGTAGAAGAAGCACCTGTAGTTGATGACCAAGCAGCAGCTCAAGCACAGGCAGAAGCTGAAGCAGCGGCACAAGCTCAAGCCGAAGCTGAGGCAGCAGCCCAAGCGGCAGCAGAGGCCGAAGCCCAAGCAGCAGCAGAAGAAGCGGCGGCGCAAGCTCAATTAGAGGCAGAAGCAGCAGCTCAAGCGGCAGCAGAGGCAGAAGCTGAAGCCCAAGCAGCTCAAGGAAGTGTTGATGCATTATTATCAAACGCATCGCAACACTTAGGAACACCATATGTATGGGGTGGGAAATCACCTTCAGGCTTTGACTGTTCAGGATTTGTACAACACGTATTCCAAGAAACTTACGGAGTTAACGTAGGTGGATGGACTGGAGCACAAGAAAACGCTGGAACTAAAATCGGTGTTGGCGAAGCTCAAGCTGGAGATTTATACTTCTGGGGAACACCTGGATCTACTTACCACGTTGCAATCGCAACAGGTAACGGTAACTACATCCATGCGTCACAACCAGGAACACCATTAGAGTATAACTCAGTTAGCTCTTACTTCATGCCAAGTTTCGCATTACGCGTAAACAAATAATTAGTAGAATTTAACAACCAGGTCAGGAAAGTCTGATCTGGTTTTTTGTTTATAAATTTTTGGGGGAGAATTTTTCGGTTCATGAATTTTTGATGTTGGTGGACCGAGGAGCCAGGTGACGCAGTCACCTTGGCTCTTTTTTTATGTGCGCCCGGCATGGGCGATAACTTGGTGGTGAAAGTCCACTACAGACTTGGCAGTAGGAACTGTTAGCTAAAGGCAAGGGTGTCCACCGTGAGGTGGAATCTGAAGGAAGCCGGA
>NZ_JBGQQZ010000117.1:0-2517 GCF_045528575.1 Ruoffia sp. FAM 24228 | reverse complement strand
GAAGGTTCATTTAGTTAAAATCTACTTCGAGAACGCACTATTTTGTAGAAAAATTTCCAATTTTTCCAAGAACGATTAATTTATTCAAGAAACCAGCTTAAATTATAGAGGTATGAATTATTCAGGTCATTAGGTGTTTATAAATTTTTCTTCCTAAAGTTTCGTCATTTTCAGTATTTTCATCAGTATCAGACTTATAATTGTCACCTTTAAGAATCTTACCTTCTCCACTTAATGCCTTTTCAATTAAATTATCAGCTTCTTTTATTCCTTTACCAACTGATACAGATATTACTCTCTTTCCTGCAAATCTTTCAGCTTGAACATCTTTATCTGATGCAATTATTACCACATCGGCTTCTTTAATCTCTGAGGGCGTTAATTCATTTTCTATTCCAACTTGTCCATGTGTTTCTACTTTTATAGGTACTCCCCTTTTTTTAGCGGCCTGCTCCAAAGCTTCTTGTGCCATATATGTATGCGCTATCCCTGTTGGACATCCTGTAGCAGCAATTATTTTGTATTTTTCCATTTTTTATTCCTCCACTATTTTTTCGATTTTTATCTGCTTTAATAATTCCGGTACGTCTATAAAATCTGTTAACCCTGGTGAAAATGCTGTTGAGCTACCTGCTGCTACTGCAAATGCTAGTGCATCTTCTACTAACTCTCCATTTAATCTTTTTGCTACAAAACTCCCTAATAAAGTATCTCCCGAGCATGCTGTATTTACAACATTCCCTTGAGGTGCATTCACTTTAAATGCTGAATTATCATTAACATACATTGCTCCATCAGATCCTAAGGACAATAAGACACTCTTAGCTCCTTTCTTTATCAAGTCTTTACACACAGCTAGCATACTTTCCGTTGAATTCACTTTCGTTTTCGTCCAAATTTGTAATTCCTCAATATTAGGTTTTAACATAAGAGGTTCAAATTCTAATAAATCCATTACAATTTCATAACTAGTATCCAGTATGAATTGTACTTTATTTTCACTTAAAATTTTTATAATATCTATTAAAAATTTTGGTTCAATCCCACGAGGAAGACTTCCACTTATTATTAACATATCACTATTTTTAAGATTTTTTATAATATCTAATAATTTATTTTTTTGTTGATAATTTATATTCGGCCCTTTGTTTACGAGTTTAAATTCATCTTTTTTCGAGAGTACCCTAGTAAACACATTTATTCTTGTGTTTCCGTCAACTGACACAAAATTTGTTCCTATATTTTTCTTATTTAACTCATTTATGATATAATCGCCTGTAAACCCTCCCACATACCCTAAAGCAGTGGTGTCAATATTAAGTTGTTTCATAATAAAAGAAACATTAATACCTTTTCCATTCGGTTGTAATTCATCATAATTTGACCTATTTACTGAATCATACTCTACTTTGTTTGTTTCAATAAAAAGATCAATCGCTGCATTCATTGTCAATGTGTAAATCACAGTATCCCTCCGTTCATATATATTATAACTAAATTCTAAATGAAAATGTTTTCAGAGCCTGTGTTTCAAACGAAAACATTTACAATATTTTGAAAGGAAGTATTTAATGACCACAAATAAATTAACGCCGTCCGAAGAGTTCGTTTGGCAATATATCAATGATAATGTTACCAAGATTCCAGCGATGAGCATTGTTCAATTAAGTGAAAAATCAAATGTATCAACTGCGACTATTGTTAGAACTATGAAAAAAATGGGTTTTGAAGGCTATACATCATTTAGACATACTTTAAAAAGTTCTACAAATTCAAATGAAGAATGGAATTTCGAACTTATTGATGTTGCTGATCAAAATATTCGCCGTGCGATAGAAAAGAATGAACAAGAAACACTGCTAACTATAAAGCAAGTTGATAGTACTACAATAGAGGATGCTGTCCAAAAAATAAGTTCTTCTAGAAAAGTAATTATTTTTGCCAGAGGCTTATCGACTTATGTTGCAGAAGAAATGATGTTAAAATTTCTTGTTCTCAATAAATATTGTGAAACATACTCAGATCCAAATATCATCAGAATCAAAAGTAGGAATATTCATGAAGATGATGTAGTGATTTTTATCTCCCTAAGTGGCGAGACCGAAGAGTTGGTTGAGGCTAGTGACAATTGTTTGAGAAACGAAACAACAACTATAACTATTACGACCTCTAAACATAGCTCTTTAGCGAAAAACTCCACTTTATTATTTCTAGGATTTAAGGCTTCTGACTCCTTTATCCCTGAATTTGAAGTCAAATCAAGACTCCCTTTATCTATTCTAACTAGGATTATTTCGGACGCTTATGCCGTGAGGATTAATGATGATTTCAATTAAATATTATAAATAACTCGTAAAAAATATTTAGGTTTTTTACGAGTTATTTTCTGTTCCTGAATAATTCATAGTTTTACTAATAGTCTTTCCTAACATTGATTTAATAGTCTTTAAAGTAATCTGCTTCATCACCCATTAGGTGATGAAAAAAGACCCCCTTTCTGATATGGTTAATTCACCA
>NZ_JBGQQZ010000116.1:0-2546 GCF_045528575.1 Ruoffia sp. FAM 24228 | reverse complement strand
TGCAACTGATGAAGAGATACAAGGTTGGGCAACGAAATTAAATACACGTCCCAAAAAATGTTTGAATTGGAAAACACCTTATGAAATCTTTTATAAAACTGTGTTGCACTTAATTTGACAATTTAAGCTTTAAAGAAATGGTTTCAGTAGCAAGAGCTAGCTTGTTTACTCTAACTTTTGGGGTGTGATCGCCATTATTATTTTCAGTGCCCTAATACATGAAGCTTCCTAACCTTATGTATTAGTAATGGAAGGCAAATTTGCTACGATAAAAAAATAGATACACCTCACTCTTATATAAAATATTAATATTGGTATACATCAAAAGGAGATTTTCGATGAAAAAAACAACTCAAATAAATTACTTTAAGCAGAAAATAATTGAATATGTGAATTTACGTGATACTTCAGAAAAAACATATATCAGAGAAGATATTTTAGACAATTTTCAAAAAATTAAAACACAAAGTAACCTGAATAATTCATAGCTATCTGTGGATAACTATTTCACTGACTATTTTCGTTCATTTGAGTATTTTTGTTGTCTTGACTGGCTCGAATAAAGTCGGTTCAGGCAGATTTTGATAGGCTCGCCCAAAAAAAGGGGATACCACCCCCTTGGTTTTACACTACTTAAAAAAAGACGTCTTACTCATTCAAAAAGCTAATGCAAGAGGACAAGCGATTGAATATTCTCAAGCACTTCCCAAAAGAGGGAATCAAATACGTGAGATGATGCCAAACGAACTCTTAGTTGCCTGGCATGACTCGTTAGCCTTCCTGCAATATGAAAGAGTTTGAAACGAATTGTTGAAATGGTCGACCGTTTCATTTCCTTTGGAAAGGTCGCTTCTTTCATGAGATGGACCAAATTGTAGGCGATACAACTCATCATCATTCGAGCTTGATTCGCCACATAAGTTGAGCTGTCGGTCTTATCAAAGGAAAACCCATTCTTGATTTCTTTGATACAATTTTCCATCGTACCACGCTTTTGATACAGCTTAAATACAGTTTCGATAGTGATTAGTTAATAATTAACAAGCCGGCTTAGCTCAGTTGGTAGAGCATCTGATTTGTAATCAGAGGGTCGAGGGTTCAACTCCTTTAGCCAGCATACTTTAAGCATATTCTTACTTCGGTAGGAATGTGTTTTTTTTGTTTCTTCAGTTATTTTGAGTGGAGATTCTAGTGTCACAGTGTATTATATTAGCTTCAATCGTAGTTTTGTCATATAATTAAGTCAAATTAATATAAGAGGAGAATGGATATGGGTTTATTCGATCAAGCTACAAATTTGTTTGATATGTTTGTCTCAAATGATCAAAGTGAAGAGCAAGAAACATTGGCAAATCGCGCAGGATTAAGTACATCTGACTTTAGTAAGGTAGCTGCTTTAGGACTGCCAGCGATTCTTCAAGGAATCAATCGCAATACGAATGACAAAGCCGGAAATGAAGATTTTAACTCTGCCTTAAAACAACATGAAGATGTCGACCAGTATCAATCAATTAAGCAATTGTCGAGTGAAGTAGATCCACAAGATGGGGACAATATCTTAGGTCATATTTTCGGAAACAAAGACGGGGTAACAAACCGCATCTCAAATACAGTTGGTTTGTCATCTTCAGATGTGAAAAAAGTTTTAGTGCTTTTAGCACCCATCGTGATGAAATATTTTGCTGACCGTAAAAAGGAAAAGAACTTAGATAACACGGGAGTTCAACAAGAAACAGGAAGCATTCTAGGACAACTATCTAATTCGGTTAAAAATTATAGTAAAAATAATTCAAATTCTTTCGATATAGGTGGAATATTAGGTGGCTTATTCGGTAACGATTCGTCTAAAGGTACAACGGATACAAAACAAGAGGATGATGGTTTATTAGACAACGTCTTGGATATGTTCAAATAAAATTATTAAAAGCATTGAATTCACTCTAATAGAGGAGCAAATTCAATGCTTTTTTAATTTGTTTGGAGTGTCATAATGACAGGACCATCTTTTGTAATCGCAATAGAATGCTCATATTGAGCACAGTAGCTCCCATCTCGGGTACGTGCAGTCCAACCGTTAGAGTCCATCTTAACTTGCCATGTACCAGTTGTAATCATAGGTTCAATAGTAATGGTGATACCTTCTTCGAGGCATAAGCCACGTCCTGGTAATTCATAATGCGGAAAGTTTGGTTCTTCGTGAATCGAAGGTCTAATACGATGAGCCAAAAAATCTCTGGCCACACCATAACCATGTGACACCGCATGTGTTTGAATCGCATGACTAATATCTCTCAGTCTGTTTCCAACAACTATCTGAAATTGCTCCATTTAGATCAACACAGAAGTCGATTTTGACGACATCCCCATTTTGAAGAATGTAATCTAAAGGAAAACCATGACATATTTCATCATTAACACTAATCCTGAATAATTCATAGTTTTACTAATAGTCTTTCCTAACATTGATTTAATAGTCTTTAAAGTAATCTGCTTCATCACCCATTAGGTGATGAAAAAAGACCCCCTTTCTGATATGGTTAATTCAC
>NZ_JBGQQZ010000115.1:0-2747 GCF_045528575.1 Ruoffia sp. FAM 24228 | reverse complement strand
GCCTCCGGCTTCCTTCAGATTCCACCTCACGGTGGACACCCTTGCCTTTAGCTAACAGTTCCTACTGCCAAGTCTGTAGTGGACTTTCACCACCAAGTTATCGCCCATGCCGGGCGCACATGAAAAAAGTCCAAGAGTTTCCTCAAGGACTTAAAAATTATCCCTTACCTGCACGCTTTTGTTGTGAAATGGCGACACCTAATAAGGTGAAGACGACGGCGAAGGCTAATAGTAAGCCCCACTCGGTTAATAAATCTGAATACGAATTGATGTCTTTCATGACACTTTGTCTAAAGTAAAACAAAGGAGAGAAATGAGCAATTCGTTGGATGGCCGTTCCCACAATTTCATAAGGGATGAATAAGCCTGACAAGAATGCGAGTCCCAAACTAATGACGGTTGTGAGTCCATTAATAATATTGCGATTGTTCGTGATTGATGTCATTAAAAATGCCATCGATAAGGCTGTTAGAATGAACAAGGTAAGTGAAATAATGACTCGAACGTAATCAATCGGAATAGAACTCGGTATGTAGAACCAAAGAACTGAGATAGTAACGAGTAGAATTAACCCACCATACGTTATTTGTCCTAAGACAACTTGGGTATTATATTTTAGATTTGAAATTCCACTCAAATTAATGCGGTCTTGAATTTTATCAGATTTAATTTCTGACATAGCCATACCAACTGTTCCAAGTATAATTTGGAGGACAAAGTAACCCACTAATGCAATCCCGGTTGTATAAGCCAAGAGAATGTTTTGATTATCAAGTCCACCAACCATTTCAACTTCGGCTGTTTCATTCAGCGTAGAATCGAGTTGATCTGTTAACTCTGAAATATCGCTGACTCCAGATGCGACCCGAGCATTGGCCAATCGTAAGTATTTGTCGACCTCCGTATTCAGCTGTGCACTACTCATATCACGTTCATTCAGTAGTAACTCAACCTGGTCTGGTTGCCCATTTAAAACCAATTCTTCAAAATTCTCAGGAATATATAACATCCCCTGATATGTTCCAGAAAAAACTTCATTTTCAACATCTACTATAGTGACATCGGATAGCGTTTCTACGTCATGCGATTCACTCAAGTAATCCACTAAATGTTCACCCAATGGATCGTCACTTTGGTTGACTACTGCAATATCTAAGGTCACACTTGAGAATGTTTGATTTTCATCGCCTTCTGGTTGCCCTATGGCTACAAATACGAAACCAAGGAAAATTAGAAAGTAAATTAGCAGTTCTTTCCAATACTTTGAGAAGATGCGGATGATCATATTATAGATGGTCATAACGTTTCCCCCTTAAGTAATAGACTGAAAATGCAAACATTAGTATGATATATACGGCCATAATCAAGATTCCTTGTGAAAGAATCCTCGTATCATTCAGTAAATTAATACGATAGAAATTCTCAGTAATAATGTTTACAGGATTGACTGTGTTAAACCATGGAATCGTGTTGTTTATAAATTGCTTCACACCCGGTACCATTCCCCCTGCAATAAAGGTTAAAATTAGCGTTGATGCGACAACAATTTGAGTTTTCCCATCGATCTTCAACTTTGGAATGAGTCCGGCAACAATTCCCAACATAATCCCGAAGATATTTCCAAGGAATATAAGTAGCAAACTATAACCGAAATGATTCACGACTTGAATTCCGAGCACATATTGAATATAAATAATTAAGATGATGTTCGCAGCAAAGTTTACAAGAACCGCATTTAAAGCATTTAACCCAATATAGCGATAGCGTTTTAACGGTGTGCTGCTCAACCGGGAAGCGAGTGAACTTAAGGGGGCTAGAATTTCAGTCGAAATTTGCACCCCATAAAATCCCCCGTATAAACTTACCATGGCGATTAAACCGAAGAACATAATCACGATATAGGAACCGGGTGTCGATTCCATTTTGACAAACTCCGTTGTGTAATCCATATTCAATGCATCTAATCCCATAGCTGTGGTTTGTTTCACTTGATCCATGATACTTTTGACGATGGAAGTATTTACATTGCTTTCATTCATTAATAAGTTTCCATCTTGCTTTACATAGACTTCTATCTCTTCTGCTTCCAACAGTTCTCTTCCCTCTTCTTCACTCATCGTCGTCACATCGAGAACTTCTATGTCAGATAAAATTACACCGTAACTATAAAAGGGAGTGGATTCGGTTGTCACTCCAATCGGAACAGCTTCAATATCACCTTCAATTAAGTCTGATGATGCGAAGAAATAAAGAGAAGCAAGAATTAGCGGCAATCCAAAAGTATAAAATAAAATATCTGGTGTTCGAACAAATCTCAGAAAATAATACTTTAGTTGCGTGAGTGCTGCTCTCATTGGTCACGCAGCTCCTTCCCAGTCAGTTCTAAGAAGATTGAATTTAAATCTGGCATTTGACTATATAATTGAGTATAAGACAGTTCATGTTCTTCAATGAATTTTACTAATTTAACGACATGATTATTCCCTTCGTCAAAGACGAGTCGCCATTTGTTCTTACCTGTCTTCTCAATCGTATTGAGATTTGGTAATTCTCTCATTTCTTCGATTTGTTCTGGACTAATATCAAACAATTCGATATTAATAATCTCACCTTGATTCACTCCTGAATAATTCATAGTTTTACTAATAGTCTTTCCTAACATTGATTTAATAGTCTTTAAAGTAATCTGCTTCATCACCCATTAGGTGATGAAAAAAGACCCCCTTTCTGATATGGTTAATTCACCA
>NZ_JBGQQZ010000114.1:0-2760 GCF_045528575.1 Ruoffia sp. FAM 24228 | reverse complement strand
TCGATATTAATTGATTTCCACGAAAATTGGGAAAATAACGCTCGGACATTCTTACAAGTGTAATGTGCATGATGACCAGATGATATAACTACATTGAGACTTTTACACAAGATTATGGACTTGACACAATTGGAGTTGTCATTCGTCTTTAGTTTGGCCAACTCAAGCCAAATGGAATTGCCATTCGTCTTTAGTTTGCTTATCTCACGCCAAATGGAATTGCCATTCGTCTTTAGTTTGGCCAACTCAAGCCAAATGACACACACATTTGTCTCAAGTTCACATTTTAAATGAGTTGGTTTTGAATATGATATAATTAATTCGCGAGAACAAAGATTTCAAATACAAAGGAGTCGAATTATGACAACTAAAGCTAAAGAATTACTAGCTGAAATAAAGCCGGATACGAAACTAGGCGACTTAAGAAAAATAGCTAAAGAAATAAAAAAAGATCATGATTTAGCACTAGAATTATGGGAGAGTGAAGAGTTTAAGCCAAGACTTTTAGCCATCCTCATTATGGATAAAAAAGAACTTTCAGAAGAAGTCCTGGATGCTCTTTGTCTAGATATGGCAATACATACTTATGATGAGCGTAATAATTTAATGGACTGGCTAATGACAAATCATTTAACAAAAACTAAGCGAGAAAAAGCCATTTTAGAATCTTGGAAAGACAGTTCGATTGTCCTGCAACGCCGCGCTTTCTGGAGTTATCAAGGGCGTCTACGCTGGACAGGAAAGAATATGACGGATGATACTGAAGCGCTGCTAGAAGATATCGAAGAAAGAATTATGGACGAAGAGCCAGAAGTTCAGTGGGCGATGAATTTTACTGCAGGTTGGATTGGAGTTTATGATGAAACCTTGCGCGACCGTTGTGTTTCTCTAGGTGAGGAGACAGAATTATACAAAGGTGATTTTGTTTCAAAAGGATGTACACCAAATTACTTACCTGAATTCATTCGTATTGAAACGGATAAACGTGCAACGAAGTAAACCTTCAATCAAATTTATGCTTTAAAAATTTATCGATGGAAAATCATATTATTCGAAATACAATAAAACTTTTATCGAAAAAAATGTCATCGAAGTTACAGGTAAAGGTCGATCAACTCGGTATATTAATAGGTTATCATCACCTGAACAATCATTTGGAATGAAAAAATTATTGAGATCACTAGAAGGTAATATTCTGTATCAAGACTCTGAATAAACGTAGTGATTATATTTACGAATATTATGAATTTAATTAGTTTGTTTAACTTAAAAATAATTAGTAAAATTCCTTTTGGTAAGTATGGCTGTTAGATATAATAAAAGTATTTCTAATCGAATTAATATATGTAAATTGGCCTTTCTATATAAAAATATAATGTCATCTAGGTGAAAAAAAGTATAATAGCAATCTTATACATTAAATATTTTCGCTGATAAATGTTGCTTTATAAAATTAAACATTTTAGGCTGACCATTAAAAAGGAATCCAATAATAAAAAGAGTTGATGGTAAATAAATAACATCAACTCTATTTTTCTATTGATTAGAAAATTTTAAAAACTACTACTCAATCATTTGATATTCAATCCAAGTTTGTTGATCGACATTTTGTAATTCATTCTTTAAATCGGGTAGTGCAAGTGAAATGCCTCCGTCACTATTATTGAAAAGGTATGCAGCGTTAGTACCTAATCTGTAATGAGCTGTCTCTCCTTGAATAATCAAATTAGTTACTGCGGAAACATTTCGACTGCTCGCTTCATCAAAGTGTGCAACGTTTATATTTCGTACTTCATTATTTTCAACTCTTACATTGTAAAGACCAGGGTCATTAGCGACACTACCTTGGTATGACAGCTGTCCAGTTGAAAAGTCAATTTCTATTTGTTTGAAATTAGGTTGAAAACTTTCGAATAAGTGTCGTCCATTTAATTCAGACATATCAACTGAATAGTCAGTATTCGTATTAGTTGTTGGGACAGTTGAACTATGTGCAGCATTTAGACTATCGATATAAGTATAGAAAAAATCAGGAATCGCAAGGGTTTGGCCAGTTGAGAAGCTCCCCGGCAGGTAATCCTGAAGGGTATTATTAAAAGCTCCCCGGTTATTAGGTGTATAATTATGATGGTTTTCTAAGATATTTGCGATAATTTGGTCTACGATAGCTTGAGCTTCGTTATAAGACAAGCTCTCGTTTAATGCATTTGGTTTTTGTAATTCTTCAAGCACACCATCGATATCGATCAAATCAATTGGATTATCAAGCGCACTTTCTGCTTTAAGTTCCGGACCAGTGAATGTTCCAAGTATTTCAGGGTATAGGGTCGAAAGAAGATGCGCAGTAGTTGAGGGATCTCCGCCAGTTGGCATACTTGTTTTATGAAGAACGAGAGTATTAAAGTATGCGTCCTCAGGCAATGCAGCTAATTGTTCATCAGTAAAATTATGGAATTCGCCGTATCCATCTTCTATTACGGATCTAAATTGTTCAACTAATTCTGGATGATCATGGGCATATTCAATCGCTTCTTCTTGAGTTAAAACCCTCATATCAGATGCAACTACTTCTGTATCGGTAGATTGTGGTAATGCTGAGTTGCTCGTATAATCCACTAGTTGAGTTGTAATATGGTTCTTTGTCAAATCGTGTTGGTCAGAGATTTCCGAGGTAGAAAGCTTAAATGCTTTCTACCTTTTTTTATGCGACTTTAGTATTTAATTGTTTGTTGATCACTTTTTCTTCTTCAAAAGTTAAGG
>NZ_JBGQQZ010000113.1:0-2951 GCF_045528575.1 Ruoffia sp. FAM 24228 | reverse complement strand
GAAGGTTCATTTAGTTAAAATCTACTTCGAGAACGCACTATTTTGTAGAAAAATTTCCAATTTTTCCAAGAACGATTAATTTATTCAAGAAACCAGCTTAAATTATAGAGGTATGAATTATTCAGGAATTGATGTGTTGGAAGTAAAATTCGCAATCTTTGAATAGAGCTTTTCCCGTGTTGTAATATGTAAAGTAACGTCACTCAAATTAGAAATCGTATTGTCGCCAATACTTGTCAGACTAATAATGGATGAGCCGCGTTCACGCAACATGTCAATGCATTTTAGCATAATATCATTCTCTCCCGTATAGGAAATGACGATGGCGCACGTGTCTTCCGTTGAATGGTAAGCTTCGTAATCAATGTAGTGATACGTCGATGCAATCGACACGTTTCGATTAATTCGGCGCATTTTAGTGACAAAATCTTGTGAAATCATTGCATTTGTATGACTTCCGAAAATTTTAATTTCTTTGGCTTTCAATAATTTTTCTTGGGCCTGCATTAAATTCTGATAATCTAATAAGGACAGCGTATCTTGAATCGTATTGTGCTCAAGAGTGGCTAGCTTATTGGCTATAGAAAGTAAGTTATCTTGCTTTTCAAATGGGAGGTTTGCGTCAATGGAATTATAATTACTATTTAAATAGTGCCATTCCTTTAAATAGGCATCTTTTAGGTCGGTCCAACCTTTAAAGCCGAGCTTTTTCGCTACACGAATTAAACTTGTCGGGTTCGTGTGTGTTATTTGAGCTAGAGCAGTGGTGGTCATGTTTTCCAGTAACTGTGGGTTTTCGGTCATGTAGTCGACTAAGGTTTGTTCGGCATCAGAAAAATGTTCAGACTTCATTTGTTCGATAATTAGCATGATAGTCTCCTAACTTCATTTTATTTAATCATATAGGAATTGAGTGATTTTCACAACATTTAGTATATTTTGTGTCACCCTTACACAAGGAAAATGTGAAAAGACCATTGATTTGTGACGAGGCATACTACTTGACCTCACGCTGTTGTAAAGGTTTACTTGCAGGGTTAAGCTAACCTTACAAACAAATAGAGGAGGCTATATTTTTTATGGCTAAAGGGATTAAAATTGTAACAATCGGTGGCGGATCAAGCTATACGCCTGAACTCATTGAAGGTTATATTAAACGAAAAGATGAATTGCCAATCGAAGAAATCGTACTGGTGGATATCGAGGCGGGGCAGGAAAAACTGAATATCGTTGGCGAAATGGCTAAGCGAATGATTAAAGCGGCCGGATTAGACTGGAAAGTGACATTAACTTTAGACCGTTTCAATGCCTTAAAAGATGCAAACTTTGTGACGACACAATTTCGTGTAGGGCTACTGGATGCGCGTGTGAAAGATGAACGGATTCCATTGTCACACGGTATTTTAGGACAAGAAACAAATGGAGCCGGTGGGATGCTTAAGGCGATGCGTACAATTCCTGTGATTGGTTCAATTATTGAAGATATGCGACAACAATGCCCAAATGCTTGGTTAATCAACTTCACCAATCCAGCTGGGATGGTAACGGAAGCAGCGATTAATGAATTCGGTTGGAAACGCACGATTGGTTTATGTAATGTTCCGATTACTCACTGTATGGATGTTTCTGAGAAATTAAATGTGGAACAAGCAGAATTAAATTTTCAATTTGCTGGGATTAATCATTTTCATTGGCACCGGGTTTGGGATAAAGCTGGGAATGAGCGCACAAAAGAAGTCATCGATTTGTTATACAAAGAGGATGAGGATGCACCTGAAAGCGCACTAAAAAATATTCACGACGCAGGTTATAATGTCGATCAAATTCAAGACTTGGGACTACTACCTTGCGGTTACCACCATTACTACTATTCTGAAGATATTATGTTAGAGCATTCAATTGAAGAATTTAAAAATGGGGAAACGCGTGCGCAAGTAGTGAAAGAAACAGAAAGAAGCTTGTTCGAACTGTATAAAAATCCTGAACTAGATTACAAACCGGAAGAATTAACACAACGTGGGGGAACGTATTATAGTGACGCGGCTTGTGAAGTGATTGCGTCAATCTATAATGACAAACGCACTCAAATGGTTGTCTCGACACAGAACAAAGGTGCAATTGCTGATTTACCGTATAATTCAATTATTGAAGTATCAGCGGAAATTACCTCTCACGGAGCCATGCCTTACAACTGGGGAAGCTTCATGCCAGCAGCTAGAGGAATGTTACAGTTGATGAAAGGAATGGAGGAGACAGTCATTCGTGCTGCGGTTGAGGGTAACTACGGTGCAGCTTTACACGCCTTTACGATCAATCCTTTAGTACCAGCAGGAAATACAGCCAAACGTGTGTTGGATGAATTACTTTACGCGCACAAAGAACACCTACCACAATTTGCCGAAAAAATTAAAGAGATTGAAGCAAAACAACCCGAGGTGGTTGAGTATGTGGATGAGTTAATGAAGTCGAATTAAGTAAATTTGTAGCCTCATGGAGTATAATTTTATACTTCAAGAGGTTATTTTAATATAATATTTGAAGGAGAATGGAAGGAGCTGTTGTAATGGGACAAACAATCTATATGATGCGACATGGGCAGACATTATTCAACTTACGAGGTAAGATCCAAGGTGCTTCTGATTCGCCACTAATTGCTCAGCTTTGGACTTTCAATACCATGAAGGTCAGTTTAAATACATTGATCTCATCAATCATGACTACAGTGGCTTATAAGACGAAAATATATTTGACTCAAGGAATTGATGTGCTAAAGTAGAATGAAATAAAATAATATAAAAATATCGCCGGATAGACATTCATTTTTGGGTTCATGAATTTTTGATGTTGGTGGACCGAGGAGCCAGGTGACGCAGTCACCTTGGCTCTTTTTTTATTCCTATGTTTAAGTGTCTCTCTATGCAACGATAGTTTGTGTTGTGTTCTCATCTTTA
>NZ_JBGQQZ010000112.1:0-3194 GCF_045528575.1 Ruoffia sp. FAM 24228 | reverse complement strand
CTTTGTGGTTAATGAATAATCGACCTAGGAAATGCTTAGATTACCAAACACCTTTGGAAGTATTTTTACACGAACTCTTATTAATTGAGTAAATAAAAAATTGTCGCATTAATTATTGCAATTCAACCTTTAAAAAAAGCCGATAGCTCATTCATAACTACTTTTATTATATTTTTGTCAATTTCACTTGGTGTGTAGTATATTGGTGTACCTAATAACAATTTGAATTCGCTAATTTTAAATTCTCTTTTTCCTATTGTTTCCCACTGTTTTAGCAGTCGATAGACAGTTTTAGCATACTTTGATCGAATGGAAGTGAATTCTGCTAACTCGTACGAAGTAAACTGCACATTTAAATGATTTAAAACATATTCAAACTCTTCTGTAACTTTCACAATCATACTCATATCACTCAGATCTTTATTCCATTTCACGCGAAAGAGACGAAACGGTGCCATCACTTCTAAAGAGTTATGTGTACGTTTAACGTACTGAATTTGAGTGATTTTATTTACTAAATCTTCGATTGTTTTTTTAAATCGTTTATTATGCGTAATTGAATAATTTGCTAAATCAGCGAGACTATGTTTTGTGAATGTTATTTCGCGCGTATTAACATCACGTAATTTCGCGATAATCGAAAAGAAAAAATTCATTTCTTCGCTTGTCCAGTTCTGCATTGATATTGCGTTCAAATCATTGTGATATTTAACAACTTCTTTACTCATTTAAATCCCTCTTCTTATGTTTTTCGATTATAGCTGCTAAATTCAAGGTTGGAGGTGATAATAATGCTTTTCTGCTCATACCAGTCACTAATAAGTTGGAAGAGTAATTCTGAGCCATTCTTCGTAAACGGGACGTATCCCATCTCATCTAGAATAATTAACTTCACCCGTCTGAATTGTTTTTTGAACTGCTCGAGTTGTTTTTCTTGCCAAGCCTTTTCTAATGCAGCACTAACTCACCAACACGCCAGAAGCGCGTCTCAATACCGTTTTGACAAGCTTTACGGCCAAGTCCAATCGCTAAATGGGATTTCCCAGTACCAGGCGCCCCGATACAGACTAAATTTTGTCGAGCATGAATAAATGCGAGCGACACCAACTGTTCCCTAGTATGACTATCTGGCAGTCGAATGTGCGGGTGCCAATCATACATTTCTAAGGTCTTCGTATGAGTAAATTTTGCCTGAGCTATTAATCGGTCGATGCGACGGGCTTCTTTCAACTCGACTTCAAGGGTTAATAGCTGATATAACCATTCTTCTTTCGTTGGTGCCTCAACAGTCGACATTAATTGAGCGATACTGGGTAACCTTAATTCTTGACAAAGCGCTTCAATCGTTTGGCTCATGAGGTGACCTCTTGGTTTGAGGGCACTGTTAACGCGTCATACGCCAGCCAATTCACATCACTGATACTCTCTTGCATCTCTTGTCCCAGTAGTTCATAAAAATTTTTATTGATCTCGATCAGTGAATGGTGGACAAGTAAATGGATTAACTGATCAATCCGTTGGTAAAGTAAGCGCAAATCATCGATCCCTAAGTGAGCTTGAAGTCTCCCTGGTAAATATTTCCAATACCTTGAGTAGGGGATTTTGGCCAACCGCTGTTTCCAGTCTTTTAAGATGTCCATCCAAGGAATTGCCCGCTGCTTATTCATCTAAGGTCGATAATCTTCGGCCAGTATTTCACCTTGAGGCGTTAAGATACGGTAACGATTCCAGGTCAGATGACCGACTAATCTTGGATGACGACGCGCATTTAATACGTGAATCCGTGTTTGACCCAATGTGATTTCATTCAATTTGTTAGCTTGGAGTTCGACTTCTTTGAAAACTGGATAAGCTTCATCCGGTAAAGCTAAACACGAGTATTGCTCGGTCTGCCATAATGCCTCAATTCGAACACCTTTTTCATAATGAATGGCTTGTCTCTTATCACGTAACGTCTGTTCAAGTTCTTGATTCAATGCGTGATAAGAAGTCATGCGGGGGAATCCGAAAAGAAATTATAGCGGACATACCCCACCTTGTTTTCGACGCTGCCTTTTTCATGCCCACTGGCTGGATTACAAACTTGAACCTCAAACCCATAGTGTAACGTGAAGAGTTGAAATCCTTCTGAAAGAACAGCCGGTTCAAATTTTGTCTTCGGTTGTGCAACAGCCGTGACCATATTGTCAATGCGAATTTTTCGTGGAACGCCTCCAATTTGATCAAACAGTTGCGTCATCCCGGTCAGTAAACATTCTTGATTTTCACTCGGTAATGCGACCGCAAAGCCAGCGTTACTAAACGGAAAACTCAAAACTAAGGCTTTAACATCTTTAAATACCCCTTGGTGTTCCACTTCCATTGTGCCAAAATCTAACTGGGCTTCCCCCGGTGGATGTTCAAGTCGTTCATATCCAGCAGTAGGTAACTCTTGATGATGGTTACTTTTCCATTCTCGAACATAGTTGGTCACCGTGCGATAGGAACCGGAAAAATTCAAGTCACATATTACAAAATCAGAATTTAATACATTTAAAATTTCAAGCATTCTCCCCGCTAATTAACCAATCGTTGCTGATTCTTGAGAATAATTCACCTCCATAAATTGATTAATATCTTTGCTCAAAATTATTTCATCGGATTCTTCTCCCTGATATATAACTAATAAAGGTCCTCCGTCTACAATTGTATAACTCCTTTCTATAACTAATAAAATCTATTAATTTAATAATTAACCATTTCTATCATGCATGATCTCATTTGTAAAATTTGTCGTTGTTTTCTTTCGAGTTCTTGCTTAGATTCACTACAATAAGTAAAAATAATAACTTTTTTTAAATTTACGCAGCTTTCAACAATCTCGCCAATAACTTCCAATTCGCTTTCTAAACATGTATAATGTGATTAACATTCTTGAATGAAATGGTCAGTAATGATTGGGATCTTCGGGAGAGTTTTAAGTTTATAGAATGTTAAGGAGGAGTGTATAGAAATACTTAGTGAGTTAAGGCTACAAGGTGTAAAGTTCGTTATGTATAATGTATTTTCTATAGCTAACATGACGAAAGAGAGTGTAAAATATTTTGTGTAAATAGAAAAAAGGAAGTCCCTTCTGTAGAATAGAGTTACCACACTAAATTCACAGAAAAGAGGACTTCCCTATGAACAATCTTACTACAGATATCTTACAGACT
>NZ_JBGQQZ010000111.1:0-3538 GCF_045528575.1 Ruoffia sp. FAM 24228 | reverse complement strand
TTTAACTGTTAGCTCCTGCCGAAGATCGTCACATCCGAGGAGGCTCATTGTCAAGGACAATCGGAATAGCATACGGAAAGAAGTTCTGCACCTTATAAAATTTGTCAAAAAAACTGTTGCCATTCCAACTTATTTTATGAAAAGTATTTATCATATTGGATACGACTTTCAATAGTCTCCTGTTCTATATAACATTTAAGTCTTTCAAAAAATAGAGAGCTATGAATTTGTAGGAGTTCATTTATAATTTCTGGTGCCTCAGTTCTAGAAATGCCGAGATATGATGTTAAGAAAGTTGAGAGTATGAGACGTCTTTCTTTAAGTAAAGCTACTTGTTCCTCACCCGAGGATGTTAAAAAAATACCTTGATAAGAAATGTGCTGAATCATATTTTGATTTACCAGTCTATCCATTATTTCTGTAACAGAAGAAGGCTTGACCTCTAGGATATCAGCAACCTGTCTATTTCTTACCAACTTTTTATCTTTACTAAGTTTGTCAATAACTAGCAGATACTTTTCTTGGGTTGGTGTCAATGTTAGTTCTCCTTTCAAGTAAAATCAGTAGCATCCTACGTTATTAAACTGGGGTGTCTTTATGTAACATATCTAAAAATAATCCTAAGAAAAAAATTAGCTAAGTAATAATTTGTCTTTTGATGATATCTTATCGTAATGAGATATCTGAGGACCGCTCAATCATCAAAAGTCGTCCCTCTAAATAAACTACAAGAATAATTACTTAGAGGGAAACTTTAAAATATCAATATGTTTTTAACATTGCTAAGCTAGACCATCATGAATTTTGTTTAGATTCCATTTCATCATTGTATAGTAGGTATCGCCTTCGGAACCTTCTTTTGCTAATGAATCAGTAAAAATTTTGGAATAAATTTCTAATCCCGTTTCATCGGCAACTTTATTCATTGACTTAGATGAAACAGAGGTTTCTACGAACAAATGTTTGACATCAGAGTTTTCTATTTTAGCTAACACAGCTTTCATTTGTTCGGGAGTACCTTGAGATTCGGTATTGATTTCCCAAATGTAAGCTGGCGCAACATGATAGGCTTTTGAGAAGTATTTGAAGGCACCCTCTGAGGTGACCAATAAACGCTGTGATTCAGGAATATCGAGAAATTTTGATTGCGCTTCCTCATGTAACTTTTGTAATTTTTTGATATAAGCATCAGAATTAGTTTGGTAATAATCTGCATTTTTTGAATCTTTTTCCTTTAAGACTTTGGTGATTGTTTTGACGTATTGAACACCATTGGCTAAATCAAGCCAGGCATGAGGATCTTCTTCTTCGACGTTGGTTGTTAAGTGCTCCGGTGTTACACCTTCACTGGCGGCGAAAACATCTTTATCGAATTCTTTATGAGCAGTGCTTACCAACTTCTTGAACCAACCACTACCGCCAGTTTCTAAATTCAGTCCGTTGTGAAATAAAACTGTTGCATCTGTTGCTTTTGAGATATCTTCCGGTTTAGGTTCATACTCGTGGGGATCCACGCCGCGTTGAACAATACTATATAGTTCAACGCGATCTTTAGCCACATTTTTAACCATGTCTTCCAAAATCGAGTTTGTAGTTACTACGCTGATTTTTTTGGAATCTGTTGATTGTTTGGAATCTCCACTTCGTCCGTTGACAAAAAAGATTACTCCGGCGACGGTTGCGATCACTACTACGATGGTTACTAATATTCTTTTCATATTTACGCCTCTTTTCTATTTTTGTGTATATGTAACAAGTTTTGTTTTGGTGAGAAGATAAAGGAAATTAAGAATAACCCTGCTGCGACAATAACAATCGCTGGACCAGAAGCCCAGTTGAATGTGTAGCTGAAGTACAAACCACAAATTGATGCGACAACACCAAATATAGCGGAGAAAACAAGCATCACGGACAAGCGGTCGGTCCAAAAGTATGCTGTTGCAGCTGGCGTAATTAACATGGCCACTACTAAGATGATTCCGACAGTTTGTAATGCTGATACGGTTACTAGCGTTAAGACGAGCATAAGGCTATAGTGGATTAGTTGGGTATTTAATCCATATGTTTTAGCGAAGGTCTGATCAATGGAAGTGATTAACAATTCTTTATAAAATACTTGTACAAAAATAATCACAATTCCTAAAACAATTGCCGTTGTGATCATATCACTATTACTAACAGCTAGAATGTTTCCAAATAAAATATGGTGTAGATTGGTTGAGCTTTCGGCCATAGAGATTAAAATGAATCCCAATGCATAAAAGAAGCTGAAGACAACCCCTATTGCAGTATCTACTTTGATTTTACTATGAGAAGCCACGTAGCCGATTAACATTGCAGCTAGTACACCAAAAATAGATGCTCCAATCAAGATATTTATACCTAACATATAAGCAACAGCAACCCCTGGCAATACTGAATGAGAAATAGCGTCCCCCATCAAAGACATTCCTCGTAGAATGATGAAACTCCCAATAATCCCAGACATAATCCCCACCATTATTGCAGTGATTAATGCACTTTGAAGGAAATCATATTTTCCTAACGCTTGAAAAAAATCCGAGAGAGCAGTCATTCAATTCACCTCCTGAAATAGAACTGAAGATAAGTCATCACTGAATGCTTTACTGATATTCTTCGAATTGTAGACTTCTTGAGTTGGCCCAAAGTCAATGATTCCGTGATTCATAATGACTAATTCATCAAAGTAATCATAAACTTTATTTAAATCGTGATGGATAACGATAATGGTTTTTTGTTCGTCTCGCCATTGTTTTAAAATAGCCATGATGGCACGCTCACTTTCCACATCAATTCCAACAAAAGGTTCATCTAAGACAACAATTTCTGCCTGTTGTAAAATTGCTCGAGCTACGAATACCCGCTGTAATTGTCCGCCTGACAAATTACCTATTTGCCGATTAGCAAAGTCAGTCATTTTAACTTGCTCAAGAGCTGCATCACAAGCAACACGTTCGCTTTTTCCTGGAGTCTTAAACAATCCCAGTTTTCCATAACTACCAGTTAAAACCAAATCATAGACATTGATTGGAAAACTGAGATCTAAATCCTTTCGTTGCTCTACATAGGCAACCTTCTTTTTTACTGTTGCCATTGAATGACCATCAAGCGCGCTACTACCTGATTTTGGATGAATAAGACCCAATATTGCCTTGATTAAAGTAGATTTACCAGCTCCATTAGGTCCGATAATGCCAGTAATCTTCCCTGCATTAAAATGGACGGATAAATTATTGAATACCGGTGTATCGCAGTACGCAACAGATAATTTTTTTACAGTTAACAAATAAAAACCTCCTTTAAAAACTAAATTTTTCTAATTTTAGTATAACCTCTAAAAATATTTTGGTCAACCTTATTTTTTTTAGGTTTGTCTAATATTTTGCTTTAATTTATTTGATTTGTCAAATTAAGCTAGACAAAACTGCTTCATCTAAGTAACTCAAAAATACTTCCAACGGTGTTCGGTAGTGTAAGGATTTCCGTGGAATCGTGTTCCGTTTGTGTGCAATCGATG
>NZ_JBGQQZ010000110.1:0-3670 GCF_045528575.1 Ruoffia sp. FAM 24228 | reverse complement strand
CTTAACTTTTGAAGAAGAAAAAGTGATCAACAAACAATTAAATACTAAAGTCGCATAAAAAAAGGTAGAAAGCATTTAAGCTTTCTACCTCGGAAATCTCTGACCAACACGATTTGACAAAGAACCTTATATTTTTAATGATAATAAGTTCATATTTGAACCACACGATGATAGAGTATGGAATCTTAGTTATGAATCACTGAGTGTCTTAAACATTCAAAGTAGTCGAATTATGAATTAGGTAAGAGATAATATATTTAACAATACAAGTGGAAAATATGTCATTTTGAATTATTTTCTCTAATAAAAAGAATTAGGAGAGTGTGAATTATGAAAAAGTGTAAAGTTTTTTTAACAGGACTTTTAATTGTTACTTTTGCATTACCAACATCTGTTGCAAGAGCTATTGAAAGTAATACTGAAATAGATATAACTACTAGTTCGTTTGAACCACTTGATGTAAGAAGAATGTGGATTGAAATGCATCCTGTTTCTGGTAATGGGCCAGCAGTATATTATTATCATAATGGATATTGGCATGGCTACTTACAAAAAGTTGGATTTACTCCTCGACCTAACTCATTCTCATACTATAGTGGCTATTTATATCCGGTTGGTTCATCAATACCTATGCCATCGAAAACCCCTATTGAAGTAAAATAGAAAGGATAATCATAATGAAAAAAATAGTTATAATTATTTTATTATTTGTTACCTTTGGAAGTACAACTCCTTTAACTGTTGAAGCATCATTTTCGGACAGTTTTGATATAGAAAATAGATTATTATCTCATACTGTCAAAAAGACAGTTACAGTATTTGTTGGATATGGCTCATTTCCTCCTAGCTATTCATCAACTTATTCATATAATGACGGATTATATAAAGGTACGTTATATGAATCTTATTCTGAGAGAAGATATGGAGGAGGAGTTGGAAGTAATATGTATGCGTGGTATGTGACTTATACTGGGTATGTGACATCTAATTCAGGTAATCCAATAAATAAACTAATTATAGAGGAGTAGAATATTCTAATGAAAAAAATAGTTAAGTACGTCATGCTAGTTGTGTCACTATTATTAATCAGTCAAACACCCGTCTCTGCCAACGATAATCAAAGTTATGTCAGTGATAATGAAGAAAGTCCGATCAGTCATATTTTCTTTACGCCAGACAATGTTCAAATAACAGTAAATAATGAAGCAGCTGAGGCAAGGGAAATTATACTGTTATTATCTAAGCATACAGATGAAGCCTTGCTTGCTCAAGTGGATCCAAATACCGAGTCTGATGATTTACAAGCCTTACAAGACGAGTTAGGAGTTAGTTTTAACGCGATTGAAGATCAACTTGATTTAGAAAATAATCCGACTGTTTTTAATGTGATTGAACAAATTCAACATGCGTCATCAGGAATTTATTCATCCATTGACCCTATGGGAAATGTCGTATTCACTATTTCCAACCCAGAGATTGTCGAGTCTGATGAGACGATTCGTGTAAAACTGTTTAATGAAGACCTCATTGAGTTCAACCGTGCAGAAGATAATACGATTGAATATAACTCCTATGACTTTGTGATAGAGGAATAGGTATATGAAAGTTAATAAAAAAATCTGACAGAGTTCTTTTTGAGGAATCTATCAGATTTTTTTATTTAGGCAAGTTCATCTGAACAATATACCCATTTTGATAGTAGAAGAGGATGGGGGCATTGTATTTATTAGCGAACTGGCGAATAATTGTCTTGCCCATGCCTTCAGAATGATCTTGATTCTCATCGTAATCCGTACCATTATCTTTAATCAGCAATTTATTATGCTCTGGAAATTCTTGGAGGATGATATTCATTTGCGTGCTATTAGAATGCTTAATACTATTAATGATCGCTTCACGAATAATCGACAAGATATCTTTCTTCTGATTATATTTAAATTCAGTTTCAGTATGCAGATCAAAATTAATCATCAGCGGTGCGAATTTCTCACGCATATTGTCAATACTGACTTCAAAGTCTAGACTTTCATGGTGGATATGGTGAATGGTATGGCGAATGTCATCCATTCCGTGCCGTAAATTAATTTGCAATTGATTGAGTTGCCTTTCAATTTTATCATTATCATTCGCAATGATGATTGCTTCAATTTGAATAATACTTCGGGCGAGCGAGTGACCGATCGCATCATGTAGTTCATTCGAAATCCGATTACGCTCTGACAAGATGCTAATATCGACGTCTTTTTGGTTAGATTGAATTAAATCCTTCATTTGATTTTTCATCCGTAATTGCTCTTCTGTTAACGTATCTCTCACTTCATTTAACGAGGCTTGTTGCTGAATGATTTGTTGACTTTGATCAGCGATATATACCCCTAAAATTCCGATCAATAACATATAATAACTCCCTGGATTAATAATAAAAGCCACCAGGAGTACTAATAAACTGTAAAAGCCAATATCAAAAGTTAGTAAGTAGACAAGCGGTAATAACAAAATATATGATGGAGCAACGAGGACACTTAAGAGACTAGTGACTATATTTAACATCATTCGAAATCGTTTATTAACAATGATTCCACTTAATGCGATGAAGCAAATGGATAGTAGCGATTCTAAAACAATCGCTATAATATCATCTTGAGTCATCATTAATCGCAAACTGAGTGTAATAAATAGCATCCATAAAGCTTCTATAATAAAAGTTTTGCTTCTCATCGCTGCCTCCTTTGTTGGTTATTTCTTTCATTCTACCAAACTCATGACAAATGTCATATCAAAATTAGCGCAATGACACTACTGCATGAAAGCATTTACCTTTATACTTAAGTTAACAAATCAAGTAAGGAGTGAAAAGAATGACAGATAATATTGCAGTAGAAGTAAAACAACTTGTAAAACGCTATGGCAAATTAGTAGCCTTAGATCATTTTAATTTATTGGTATATAAAGGAGAAATCCTTGGCTTACTTGGTCCAAATGGGTGTGGTAAGACGACTTTAATTAATTCAATCCTCGGCTTACTCACTTATGATAAAGGTGAGATTGATGTATTTGGAGAAGAATTAAAACCTGACACCTATAAAATTAAGCAAAGAATCGGTGTAGTGCCTCAGGACGTTGCTTTGTTCGAAGAATTAACTGTATTTGAGAATATTGATTTCTTCTGTGGTTTATATATTGAAGATAAAGCTGAGCGCCGACGTTTAGTTAATGAAGCAATTAAGTTTGTTGAATTAGATAAATACAGCAAATTTATACCAAAGAAATTAAGTGGGGGATTAAAACGCCGTTTAAATATCGCCTGTGGGATCGCTCACCAACCCGATTTGATTTTTATGGACGAGCCAACCGTTGCGGTTGATGCTCAAAGTCGGAATTTTATCTTAGAGGGAATTAAACGTTTGAACGAAAACGGTGCAACTATCGTGTATACGACGCACTATTTGGACGAAGCAGAGCAAATTAGTGACCGCGTTGTAATCATGGACTCAGGGCAAAACATCGCTGATGGGACTTTAGAACAATTACAACAAAAAGTGAACCTGAATAATTCATACTTTTAAATATTGAGTTATTCTAGTCGTTATTTTTCAATTTTGGATCACTTTATCGAAATTAAAATATTTTAATCGATTTTCTAAGCTAAAGAAAAACTTTTTAGTCTCAT
>NZ_JBGQQZ010000109.1:0-3673 GCF_045528575.1 Ruoffia sp. FAM 24228 | reverse complement strand
TGCCGATATTAAACTTTCCTCGCGTTTCTTGAGGCTCTCGACTTTTTCCTTTGTGTCTTAAGACAGTTAGGGGTACCTTTAAGATATCTTGGTAAATCCAGTTATAGATGGATTTAAAGGAAAGTTTTCCCTGATAGTCTCGTCCAACAATTTGTTCAGGTGACCATGTACGTTCTAATTTATCTTGAATGTCTTTAAGTAGCTCGACCGTGTACTTAGGATTTCTACCCTTAAGACGTGCACGTTGATTGGCACCGTCATGGGTATCCTGAGCTTGGTATTGATCTGAAGGGCATCGTTTAAGTTCTCTATAAATCGTTGACCGATGGCGCCCGATTAATTGAGCAATGCGATTAATTTTATAACCTTCTTGGTAAAGTATTTCTATTTTTGAACGTTCCTCTATGGTAAGATGTGTGTAGCTCATAACAGACCTCCGTGTTTATGTTTTTGTCGTTACTAACATTTTACACGAACCTGTTATGGGTTTCTTTATTTGTCGCACTTAATTTTACAATTCATCACTTAATAGGAGTTCTTTTGGTGTGTATGATCATCCCTATTGTTAGATATCTATACTTAATCTATAAATGAAGTTTAGAAGAAGTTCACTAGAGGACTCTTTAGTGAGCTTTTTCTTTATGCTGCCATACAATAAGTATGATACAATCACGGAATATCATACTTATTTGGATATAATTGATTAATTTAAAGTTCAATAGAGTACACTCTATTGAACTTTTTTGTATGGTTGCTATAATAGTATTATCATGTGTTCAATAGAGTTATTTTATATTGATCGTGTGAAACACATATAATTTTAAGCAAGAATAAACTTTAGGTAAGACATTGTGAATACTTTATAATGAAAGGATGTTTTTTTGGCAAGAATAAGTTATGCAAGGGTAAGTAGTAAGGATCAGAACTTATCCCGGCAACTTGAAGCACTAGAAGGCGTTTCCAAGGTCTTTTCAGACAAAGTAAGTGGGGGATCGGTCGAACGAACGCAGCTACAGGCCATGTTAAATTATTTGAGAGAGGGCGATATTGTTGTTGTTACGGAATTAGACCGACTTGGAAGAAATAATAATGACCTAACGACTATCATGAGCCTGATTCAAGAGAAAGGGGCAACATTAGAGGTATTAAATCTGCCATCGATGAATGGCATCGCTGATGAAAACTTGCGACGCTTAATCAATAACCTAATTATTGAACTATATAAGTATCAAGCCGAAGCTGAAAGATAACGAATTAAAGAACGATAGGCGCAAGGTATTGAAATAGCGAAACGTCAGGGACGTTTTAAAGGAAGAAAAGAAAGTTTGAACCTAACGATGAAAGGTTGCTACATGCCTTTGAATTATATGATAGAGGTATGACAGAGAAAGTAGTTGAACGTAAGACGGGTATCAATCGTACTACGTTTAGAAGATATCGCGAAAAGTATAATTTAACTAAAATAGATGATAGGTAGAAGTAGCTGAAATTTGAGATTTAGAATATGATCAATAAGTGGTATGCTTTCATTTAACTACTGACCCGAAAGGGAGTGTTTTCATGTTACAAAATGTCATTTCGTTAGTTGTCGCACCACATGAAAACGTTGTAGCTCTCTCTGAGGTCATGAAATGAGTTTTAATGCGTTTGTTAGCTATATCTTAGAACGGATTGTGACGGAATAAAATACGAATAAAATTATTATGAATCCCAAATAAATGCAAACTTGATGATAAATAATAATTATTGGAAAAAGTTCAATTAGAAGTATATAAAACATCCCTTTTAAAAAAGAATAAATTCTCTTGTTAAAGGGATGTTTGTGAATTTACATGTAATACTCTTTTAGATGTTACTTTTTAAAATAAAATTTAAAGGATATATTTAAGTCCAATTAATAATTGTATGCATCAGCATTTGGCACTGCAATTGCTAGACCATTTGTACCAATGGCAACGCCACTTAGAACTGCTTTTTTAGCTGCAGCTGGTAATTCTATTATTCCTGACACCGACTTACTATTAGCAGCTTCACTAATCCAAAATGTATTAGTTCTATTATTTTTATATGTAACTGTTACCGTACCTTGGAAGGTATAAGGCCCAGAGAAACTAGGCTTAGCGTACCAGTAAACGGTATTACTACTCATAATCTCAAGAGTAGTAGTTCCACCAGGACCTGTAATGGTTCCATACGGTACTACATTATTTTGTTGAGCATTTACTTCAGGCGTAGAAAATAAAGGTGATATAGACAAAAACAAAGTGAAAATAACAATAATTTTTTTACTTAACTTCATGATACACTCTCCTTCTTTATTTATTTAATGCACGTTTATTGTAATTGAGATTTTAATTAAAGTAAAGGTGGTAATCTAATGGAAAAAAATAAAATAGAAATGATATTAAAAGATTTTTTGCAAGGTATGAGTATTGACGAATCATCAATTAAAATAAGAAAAACGCAAAATAATATGGTTATAACAATTAACAAAAATTTCAAAAGAATTTTATTACTACTTTTAAATATACTTGGTAAAAATGCTATACAATTTGAATTAATGTATACAAGTTCCCCTCATAGTGATTCATTGGAGCAAACAAACATTGACGAAGTTATTATTACTGTCCCTTTAAACGAGGTAAAAAAACTAGATAAAATATTTTTAGACGCTAATTCTACTTCTGAAAATTACTAAATATACGAGGAGGAAATTTAGCTAGTAAAAATACACATATTAAACTCCTTTTGATAATTGACAATATAAAATATGCATAGTTAATACGGGGGAAACATAGGAGTCGAACAACATGAGTATAACATTAAACAAAAAATTACTAGGCAACGAAGGATATGCCAAAAACATAGCCATAAAATTTCAATAAATGAACAAGGCTTGTCAGATAAAGAAATAGAACGGAAAACAGGAATTAACCGAACGACGTTTTATCGCTACAGAAAAAATCACTATTATAGTTAATATTAAAAGGGGCTGGGAAAAAAACTAGCCTTAAATAGAAAAATCGCAATGAAACCATCGATATTCTGATGCTTTCATTGCGATTTTTATGTGTGGCTGAATAATCGTAAAAAGTAGCCACTCTTCTTCTTGCCTCGAGGGCTAATTTTGTTAAATTCATACTCATCAACATGATACCAATGTTATTATGAAGCGCTTGTTTCCCTCTAACATGGGCTCTGCGCATGCCAAATACACCTTTTAAGCGATCAAAAATTGTTTCTACGTCAATTTTACGCACGCCACACTTAGGGCAAGCCTCTAACGGATACGATAACGTGCCTGAAATCAACATTGTTGTGTGACCATTTTCTTCGATGATTTGAACCCCGTCATTAAATTTAATATTTTCGTCTTTAATTCCAACCAGTTTTGCGATATCATTATTATCAGCCATGTGAATTCTCCTAACTATATTTTTGTGTAGTGACTAAATTATAGTAGAATTCACTCAATGTCATTAAGTTAAGAAAAAGTCTGTCGAATTAATCGATAGGCTTTTTTTCTGCCATTTTTTATCAAATCTTATTGGTGTGTTGTAAGATGAAACGCAACACTAAAAAAAGACATGAAGATTCGTTATACTTAAGTCACCACAACATAGTATAAGGAGAGAATCTTCATGTCACACACTCATTTTAACACAAAGAAATC
>NZ_JBGQQZ010000108.1:0-3924 GCF_045528575.1 Ruoffia sp. FAM 24228 | reverse complement strand
GTTCATCCGTGGTAAGATGGGTGTAGGTCATTTGTGGTCACTCCTTTGTATTCTTTGGTCGGAATTACAAGTTGAGTGTACCACAAATGGCTGTTTTAGTTGTCTAGCTTAATTTTACAATCGGCGAGATATAATAGATTACATAACAATACACTTTATTAACAAATAAAAAAAGGAGAAAGCGATGTTAACACCCATCATTTTACTTATTGTCTTTACTCTGTTAAATGGTTTTTTCTCTGGTTCAGAGATGGCATTTATAACTGCAAATAAAGACAAATTAGAGAAAGAAGCCGAATCTGGGAGCAAAAAGGCTCAACTCGCATTAAAGCTATATTACAATCAAGATCGCGTTTTAGCGGTTGTCCAAGTGGCGATTACTTTAATCGGAACGTTAAACTCATCTTTTGCAACGAGTGGGTTATCACAATTCATTTCACCTTATCTAGGTGCACAAGGTGCGGCGATCGTTATTTCGCTCATCGTAACTGTATTAACTTTAATTTTCGGGGAATTATTACCTAAATCAATTGGGCAAGCCATTCCTGAAAAATATTCAAAGGCATCGGCACGTATTTTAAATCTGATTTACACGATTTTTAAACCGGTCGTTTGGTTTTTAACTGTCACGTTAAACTTCTTTCAATCGCTTCTTCCGATTGACTTTTCCAATGAAGATGAGAAATTAACTTTCTCAAATATCCGTGAAATTGTGATTCGAGGTGGTGAAGAAGGAGCGCTTGAATCGGATGAAGTTGGCATGATGCAAGGTGTTCTGAAACTGAACCGGAAAAATGTTCGTGAGGTGATGGTGCCTCGTAATCAAGCATTGATGATTGATATTAATAAAGAACGCGAAGTGAATCACGAAATCATCGTCAATTCGACATTTTCAAGACTGCCTGTTTATCAAGATGACAAAGATAATATTTTAGGTGTAGTTTTAGTGAAGGACTACTTGCGTGCGAGTGTCCTGGTCGGCGATTACACCCAAGTCGATTTAAAAGATTTAGCTCATGATCCTTTAAATGTTCCTGAAACTTTACTATTAGATGATTTATTCTCGCAAATTCAACAAACGAGCAATCATATTGCGGTTGTAAAAGACGAATACGGTCAAACCGTTGGACTCGTTACTTTAGAAGATATTATCGAGGAAATTGTTGGAGAGATTTATGATGAATATGATACGGTCGAAGAAGATGCTCTAGTGCAAAAACTAGACGAATCATCATGGCTAGTCAACGGTATTATGAATATCAATGACTTCAATGAATACTTTGGTACCATTGTGACAAGTAACGAAGTGGACACAATTGGTGGCTACTTCACATATAAATCCGAAATTATTCCAAGCGAAGATAAGATTGGCACATGCCTTGAAATTGAAATGCTGATGCTTGAATTAATGCAAGTCAATGAAGCAACTGCAACTCAATTAAAAGTTACTCGCATTAAAGAATAGCATAAATAAAGGCTCAAGAATGGTGATGAATTTATCACGGTTCTTGAGCCTTTTTAAATTATTTAGTTGTTGTCGCTAAATCCCAATAAGTGACTTTTCCGGTTCCATTTCCAGTTATTTGTATCTTATCTTGGTTCGCATCGGGATAGACGCGTGAAGTAAAGACGGCTTCACCATCATTGACAAAGATTTCTAATGAGGACGTATCAGAGAAAATGTGTAATTGCGATAGTGATTCAAGTGGAAGCGTGCGCTTACGACGACCGTAGCCACTTTCTCCATGTCTTAATGTTAGTTCCCCGGCTTGATAAGTTACCGAAGTATCTTGTCGCAGTTGTAGTTCAAAATCTTTCGGTCGTTCATCAAAATCAATCAATAGTTCGTAGACTTCACCTCTTAGTGTGTCAGCAGACAATTCAGTCAGTGAATACGACTGTTCTTGGCCACGCAGAGTTTGATATTCCACTAAGGGGCGTTGTTTTAACATGCCGTCTTCAAAGTTTAACTCACGCGGTAAAGCCATCGCATGTTGCCACCCTCTCGCAATCGTTGGGTTATTGTATTCCGGCTGAGTATCGCCAATGCCCATCCAAACCCACATAATGCGGCGACCTTGGTCGTCTTCAAACGTTTGAGGTGCATAGAAATCAAATCCATGGTCCAACTCTCTAAAATCTTCTTCCACTTGGAACTTTAACTCATCCCAGTTCACTTGCCCGGTTAAGTAAGTGGCCGCATGTGGGTTATGATAGTTGTATGTTGTTGGTAGGATTCCTTGTGGTGAAAAAACTAAGATATCTTTACCTGACACATTAAAGTAATCCGGACATTCCCACATGTACCCTTGCTCTTCATCCCCTTCTAGAAATATACCTTCATATTCCCAGTCATATAAATTAGGTGAGCTATAAATCAAGATGCTTCCCATATTAGTACGACGTCTCGCACCTAAAATCAAGTAATATTTTCCATTTAATTCAAATACTTTTGGATCGCGAATATGATCCGTAAAACCTTCTGGGTACGCTGAGTGCGGAATGATCATTTCTCTTGATTCAATTGTAAAACCATCAGGTGAAACTACATGGACAGTATTTTGTTCGCGTCCACTAAATGTATAATCATGGTCACCCTCATTTTTAACGTTACCTGTATAGAAGAAATGAATCTTATCGTCTAATACAATGGCACTGCCTGAATATACACCATCTTGGTCAAACGCTTGATCAGGTGACATAAAGATCTCTTCATCTTTAAATTGCACCATATCTGTCGACGTTTTGTGTCCCCAATGAGTTGCGCCACCTTTAGGGTCTTGGGGAACATATTGATGGTATAAATGATAGACGCCGTCAAATTGCACCGCCCCGTTTGGGTCATTCAACCAGCCTGTTTCAGGCATTTGGTGATAACTGAGTCGCCATGGATCTGCCTCTACACTTGGCTTTAGTTTTGCTTGAGCTGCTTGAATTTGTTTCCAGTTAATATATGCTTTTTTACTCATCCATTCGTCTCCTTTACCTCGATTTTAAACTTCTTCACGAATCGCTTTTCCTTGTAAACGAACTAAGATGAAACCTACTAGGAATGCTGCTAAGCTCACGATAATGTATTGTGTTAAAGCTGTTAAGCTACTTGTATAAAGTAATAATCCAGGAATAAAAGTAATTCCCATACCTGTTGCTGCTAAGTCGAAGAGGTAAATTAAAAATCCTCCAACCGCACCTGCAACAATCCCTGAACCAAATATACGCAGTGATCTCATGTTAACACCGAATAATAGGGGTTCTGTAATTCCAAATAAAGTAGGCACCGCTGAACTGATCATGTTTGTACGTTTCACTTGGTCCTTCATTAAAAAGGCTGCTCCAATTGCAGCACCAAATTGTCCTGCCATACTCACTGTAGTTAAAGGCTGAATCACATTCAATCCCGTATCACTCAGCAACGTTATTTCGATTAAACCAATTGAATGGTGTAAACCAGTAATAACAATTAATTGTTGAAGTGCTCCAAAGACTATGTAGCCAATACCTAACGGCGCATTGATTAAAGTGACGATACCATCAATGACAAAGCTTTCAATTACTTGAATGATTGGACCTAACAGAAATAATATAACACCAATTGTAATCGTAATCGTTAAGAACGGCGTAACAATCAGATCCATCACTTTAGGCACCCATGTACGTAACCATTTGTCCAATTTACTAATCATCCAACCCGCAAGAATCGCTGGGAAAATCGAACCTTGATAGCCATAAATATCAATCCCAAAAATATTCATCGGACTCGCACTGCCGCCTCGAACGTCATAGGCATTCGGTAATTGTGGTTCTATAATTAATCGTGTTGGTGAGTTCTAAAAACTCACTGGTACGTTTTTTTGTATATCAATAGAAAAAGGTCAGTAGATTCCCTTATAATTAAGTCGACCAAAACCAATCAAAGGAGAATCT
>NZ_JBGQQZ010000107.1:0-4051 GCF_045528575.1 Ruoffia sp. FAM 24228 | reverse complement strand
TTTTTGGATAAAATGGTTCATGCGTAGATATTCTCCTTATGTTATTTGGTGGTACTTTTAATATAACGAATATCTGCGTCTTTTAGAAGACACAAAGATAGGGTTGATGACATTTTAATTTTTGTCAGCAACCCTATTTATTGTAGAACCATTTAAATTAGAAAGTAGTTGACAAATTCATTTTATGATGATAAATTGTATTTACTAAAGATATTTGGAGAGAGATAACATGAAAACTTTTAGCACACACACATTTAAATTAGCTACAATTATTAGCATTATTAGGTAGTGTTTGTATCCGCAGTATAGATACAAACACGAAAAAAACTTTCAAGTTTGTATCTATGCGTGCTAAAGTTTTTTGTTGCTCGTATAGACTAATAATCTAAACGAGCGGCAGATTTTATCTCGCTTTTTTAATATACAGCTGTCAAAGCCTGTTTAGATTATTAGTTAATCTAAATAGGCTTTTTTTGTAATAAAATTTTTTGGGAAAGGGAATGAAGATTAATAATGGAAATGTCAGTTAAACCACAAGATTTAAATTGGGAAACATTAGGTTTTGGATACATAAATACTGGTAAGAGTTTTAGAGCATACTATAAAGATGGGAAATGGGATGGAGGCCAAGTAGTTGAGGCCAATACAATCACAATTAGTGAAGCTTCACCAGCAGTACATCTTGGTCAACAATGTTTTGAAGGACTCAAAGCCTACAGAACAAAAGACGGTTCAGTAAATTTATTCAGAGTAGATGAAAATGCGAAACGACTAGCACGCTCAGCTGATCAAGTGATGTTGCCACCGTATCCAGAAGATGCGTTTGTTGAAGCGGTAAAAGAAATCGTCCGTGCAAACGAAGAGTGGATTCCTCCTTATGGAACAGGTGCAACGCTTTACATTCGACCATTCTTAATCGGAGTCGGTGATATCGTCGGCGTATCTCCGGCATCAGAAGCCTTATTCGGAATATATGTTACACCTGTCGGTTCATACTTTAAAGGCGGTTTACAACCCGCACCTTTCATGGTCAGTGAATATGACCGAGCTGCACCAAGAGGAACCGGATCAGCTAAAGTGGGAGGAAATTATGCCTCAAGTTTTAAAGCGGGAAAAGAAGCTCAAGTGCATAACTTTGCGGATTCAATCTTCTTAGACCCAGCAACACATACAAAAATTGAAGAGGTCGGGGCAGCGAACTTTTTCGCTATTACTGAAGATGATGTCTTTGTCACACCTAAATCACCGTCTATTTTACCAAGTATTACAAAATACTCTTTATTGCATTTAGCAGAACATGTGCTTGGTTTAGAAACTTTTGAAGGTGACGTCTTTATTGACCAACTGGATCACTACAAAGAAGCAGGGGCTATGGGGACAGCCGCAGTGATTACACCGATTGGAAGTATTACTCAAGGCGACAAGAAACATGTCTTCTATTCAGAAACTGAAGTCGGACCACTAACTAGAGCCCTTTATGATGAATTAACTGGAATCCAATTTGGTGAAAAAGAAGGACCCGAAGGTTGGATTCAAAAAGTTGAATTTTAATTGTTGATGACTTGGATTAAAAGAAAGTAATTATAAAAAATGACAAACAAAGCAGAATTACTATTTAAAGCTTACCGAGATAACGCACCTTTAGAAAAAGGGAAGTTTAATTTCGAATCGACTCAAGAAGCCTATCAAGTACAAGATGATGTACTTGCTCTGAAAGAAGAGAATGGTGAAAAACATCAAGGTTACAAAATCAGTTTAACGAGTAAAGAAACGCAAGATTTATTCAATAGTGACTCACCTTTATTCGGACAAATGACCGATGTCACTGTGAAAAAAGATGCTTCACTTTCATTAACTGATTACAATGAACCTCTTCTAGAAACTGAGTTAGTCTTCTTAGTTCAAGAAGATGTTAACGGCGACGATACAGACGAGGAAGTAATGAGAAAATGTTTGGTTGCCCCAGGGATTGAAGTACCCGATGGCCGTTATGATGACTGGTTCCCTAAGACAACTTTCTATGAAGTTATCGCAGATGGTGCAGTGAATGGGGCAGTCGTTTATGGAGAAGCCAAGCAATACAGTTATGACGATGTGAAAAATATCGAAGCAGTTCTGTATTTAAACGATCAAGAAGTCAAACGAGGAAATTCTGAAGAAGTATTAGGACATCCAGTTAATTCCGTGAAATGGCTAGCCAAAGCCTTAGAAGAGCGTGGGGAAAAATTAACTGCTGGTCGATTTGTCTCATCAGGAACATTTATGCTCCCAGAGAGATTAGAAGCGGGAAATTATCGCGTTGAATATGAAAATGTCGGTGACGTTCAATTAACTGTCAAACCATAAAAATCGGAGGAAAATAAAATGAAATTAAATAAATTAAGTAAGTTATTATTATCAGGTTTAACTTTAATCGGTGCCTTAGCGATGCCATTCTCTAACAGTGTGAGTGCTCAAGAAGCAACAGGTGAACCAGTTGTTCTAGGAGTAAACTTAGAACTGACAGGACCCGCAGCACCATACAGTGTACCCGCTGTCGAAGCCTTTGAATTGTTTGTTGAACAAAAGAATGCTGAAGGCGGAGTATTAGATGGACGCCCATTAGAACTTGTAGTCTTAGATAATAAGACAGATACAACCGAAGGAGTTTCTTTACAAACACGTTTAGCGAATGATGAAGACGTTGTTGCTGTCTTTGGACCAAACGCTTCTGCAGTTGTTAATGCAGCAAAACCTGTAATCGAAGAAAATAATAAACCAAATGTCCTTCCAGCGACGACAGGAGATGGCCTGACATTAGATAGTAACGGCGAAGCCGTAGAGAACTTATTTAGAGTTGCCTATGAAGATTCATATCAAGGACGTGCCGGAGCTGAATATGTTTATAATACACTTGGCGCTGAGAACACGCTTCTTATCGTAGATAACGCATTAGATTATTCTTTAGGTCTAGCGGACGCTTTCGTTGAAGCTTATGAAGCTAAAGGAGGAACTGTTGTTGCAACTGAAGCTTATACTTCAGGTGATACAGACTTTTCATCACTGTCTACAGCAGTTTTAGGACATGAATTCGATGCCATTTATGTACCTGGTTACTATACAGAAACAGGCTTATTAGTCAAAGCACTCCGTGAAGTTGGCGTAACAGCACCAGTGGTTGGAGCAGATGGATTTGCGAGTGATACATTCGTAGAATTAGCTGGACCTGAAAACACAAATGACGTTCACTATACAACTCACTATGACACATCTTTAGAAAACGAAAAATCTAATAACTTTGTCGCAGACTATGAAGAAAAATTTGGTAAAGCCCCAGATACATTCGCTGCTTTAGGTTATGATGCGATTGCTTTCTTAGTTGATGGTATCGAAAGAGCTGGATCAACAGAGGCTGACGCAGTTAACCAAGCTTTAGCTGAAACTGTCGACTTCGAAGGAGTGACTGGTACATTCTCAATTAATGAAGAACATAACCCAGTCAAACCAGCCGTTATGGTTACCCTAGAAAATGGTGAAATTGTTAATGCTCAAGAAGTAAATGTGGAATAAATAGAAAAAAACGAGAAAGTACAGTTCATATTTGACTGTGCTTACTCGTTATTTTTGTAATAGCTCAGTTAATGCGCATTCGCTTAAAATACGAATGCGCGTTTCTGGCTAAACTAGAACTCGTTTAAAATAGGAATGCGCGTTTCCAGCTAAACTAGTATTCGTTTAAAATAGGAATGCGCGTTTCTGGTTAATCAAGTATTCGTTTAAAATACCAATGCGTGTTTTAGATTTTATGCTGGTCCTATGGACGTGGACAACCAGAGACACGCTCAATTTATTCATGAACTAAACTTATTTCTACCAAAAAGATAGTCAAGTAGTGTATTTCAGAATAAATATAAACTACGCTCCATTAATTGTTATTTTTTATAGGATGAATTGTAAAATTAAGTGCGACAAATAAAGAAACCCATAACAGGTTCGTGTAAAATGTTAGTAATGACAAAAACATAAACACGGAGGTCTGTTATGAGCTACACACATCTTACCATAGAGGAAC
>NZ_JBGQQZ010000106.1:0-4112 GCF_045528575.1 Ruoffia sp. FAM 24228 | reverse complement strand
ACACGGATTCACCGCGGCTTCCAACAAGCTGAAGCAGAGCTAGAAAAAATGTTTGAAAGATTAACAAATTAATAAATCGATTTTATAGAAGGAGTACTTCATTTACACATAATTATTGACACTCCCCAAATTTGATCCCCTTGCTGATTATCTTTATGAAAATATAATAAAAGTAGACTCTTTAAATCCTTTTCAATTAAAGATACAATAGAATAAGTATATTAGAAAAGAGTTTATAACATGAAAATCCAACGTATCAATTCCATTCACTCACCTTTGGCAGATGATTTGGAAACTTTATATATCAATGCCTTTCCTTCGTATGAACGCAAACCTTTTGAAACTTTATTCTCACATCAAGAAACTGGTTTTGCTGAAGTCTTCGCAATGACTGAAGACGAACGCTTTATTGGTATGATTTCAACTTTAAAAAGTTCTCAATTAATTTTTGTTGAATACTTTGCAATTTCTCCTGAATATCGCAGCCTAGGTTATGGTTCAAAAGTTTTATCACTTCTTAAAGAAAAATATCATGACATGAATATTTGCTTAGAAATTGAAGTTGTTCAAACGGATGAAGGTATCATAGAGGAACGCTTACGACGCCTGCATTTTTACGAGAAGAATGGCTTCCAACAATTAAATATGATTGTGAATTTATTTGATGTAGAATTTGAATTGCTAGGTACGAGTTCGGAGATAACTTTTGAAGAATATTTTACTTTATATGAACAAATTCATGGAGATTCATTTAAAGACAAGCTTTATTTAATTAATTAAAATACCGAGGTGCTTTTATGAATAAAAAATATTTAAATTACTCATTACTTGCTCTGATACCCTTTTTGATTATTATTGCAATTGTTATATTCAATATGAATGCCATTCAACATCTGGATAATCTTATTACGCTTGAAATTGTTTCTTGGCGGACACCCCTATTAAGTTCATTCTTTAATGCCGTAACAATTCTTGCGAATCCAATGAGTGTCGTTTCGACGGTCGTTATTTTGGCGGTGATTGCTTACCTTTTAACTAAGAGAATCGATTTACCACTATGGATCTTAATTACAAATGCGATTGGGAGTTTGGCATTGAATCCACTGGTTAAAAATATTGTTCAACGAAGTCGTCCAAATGAAGCGATTCGAATGGTGAAAGAAAGTAGTTATTCTTTCCCGAGTGGTCATGCGTTTTCTTCGATGGTTGCTTTTGGTTGCGTCATTGTGTTACTCATTCTGTCCCTCAAACCAAGCGTGTTTCGTCGTATTCTGATTGTATTCGCCTTTTTAATTGTTTTATTCATCGGTTTTAGCCGAATTTTCCTTGGAGTGCATTATTTTAGTGATGTGCTGGCTGGTTTCTCTTTTGGTTTATTCTGGTTGTTGCTGTCACTTAGCTTTTTTCTGGCAAGAAGACCAGAGATTAAAGCTAAAAAGTAAATGCGACAAGGTTGTATAGTATAATTATGCACAAAAAATCCTCGGATATTCTCCGAGGATTTTTTTATAGCCGATATGAATCTGCTTCTGGAATTTGAGTAGGTGAGACAAAGACGTAACCTTGCTCTTTTAAGTGAGGTATGAGTGCTTTAATTGCCTCGGTGGTTGATAATTGAGTGTCATGCATTAAGATAATTGATCGATGTTGTAAGTGATTAGCAATATGCTCATTAGTTATTTGTTCATCTTTACTTAACCAGTCTTCTGAATCAACATTCCAATATATAGGTTCCATATCTGGGTAAAGTTTCAACATTTTCTGACGACCATTACCATAAGGCGAGCGGTAGATATTTGGCGTTACGCCTGTAGCATCCGCAATGATTTCTTGTGTGATTTCAGTCTCGTGTTCAACGTCTCCCATATTTAATAAATCAAAATTTGCGTGTGAATAGGAATGGTTTCCAATTTGATGCCCTGCTTCAACCACTGCTCTGGCGATATCTGGATTGGCCTCGACTGAGCGCCCTAAAAAGAAAAAGGTGGCTGTAACATCATGTTCATCCAAGACTTCTAGGATCTCTAAGGTGTTCTCAGTGGGGCCATCATCAAAGGTAAGAGCAACTAACGGCCGCTCATCAATAGGAGAGCCCGTTAAAGGAGCCGATAAACCACGTGAATTAAAAATCGCATCTGATATTGCCTGATTGGATTCAAGTAATTCAGAATGTTTAATTAAATCTTCGGCGTAAATACGACATTTTTCCATATATTTATCAATCACTGCTCTAGTTTGTGGATGTTTTTGGTTTTTTAAAAGCACTTCTTCCACTTTAGAAAAAGTTTGGATTTCTTGATCTAAAGAATCTAAATCTACTTCTTCAGATAAGTGTTGAATCTGGTCACTTGCTGTTTCGATTTCATTAAAGGTTGTTAGAATCTGATCATAATGAGAGTAGATTGTTTCTGTGAGAGCATCTTCATCGGAAAAAGGTAATTGCTCTTTTTGTTCGGCTACTAATTGGGGCGTCACTGCTTCATTTAAAGGAAGGCCTTCTTTAATTTGTTCACCGATAATAATTGGTTCATCACTTTGGTAAAGCTCAGATAAGTTGGCGATTGCCACTTGCTTCTCCTCTGCTAATTTTACTAGATGTTGAAGCCTGTTTCCTTGAACGCCTCCAACTTCTTTAGCGGTCACTTCAGCATTTTTTATTAGTTCTGGAGATATTTTTGGGTTCAAATACGTATTTCCCTCATCTAAATACAAGTCTTGTATGGCACTTGTCGCCAAATCAATACTTTGCACTTGTTGCTGATGATGTCTAGCAAATAATGCCGTCATTAAAACCGCAAAAATAACTGTCCCAATACTAATTAGCGTTGTTTGTGATTTTGTATCCATGTCTTTCAAATTCAGTCTCATTCAACTACAACTCCTTTAATGCGATAATTCAATTGTAACAGAGATAGTCTTTTTTTCAGGTATTATTTAAAATTTTAACAATTAATTCACATTTGAAGTTGAGTCCTTTCCAAGTAGTTGTTATTCATAAAAACGAGCGGTATAGTATATACATAAATTTTCTAAAAGGAAGAGATAAAATGAAAGATGTCATGATTATTGCAAATCCATCTTCTGGACAAAAACAAGCAGAAGACTATGCTCAACAAGCGAAAGAAATCCTTGAAGCAAATGGACGTTTTGCAACAATAAATATAACAGAATCCGGCGATGATGTTGTCAAATTCGCTCAAGAAGCTGCGCGCGAAACATATAATACTATCGTTATTTTAGGTGGTGACGGAACGGTTTCACTTCTTGCCTCGAGTCTTAAAGATGAAGATTATCGGCCAGAGATTGCCATTTTGCCGACTGGAACGGTAAATAATGTTGCACGTGCGTTAAATATCGAAATAAACTTGGATAAAGCTGTTAAGGATTTACCAAACCTTACTCCACAATCCATTGATGCAGGGCTTGTGAATGATCAAGTTTTCTTAAGTTTAGTTTCCACGGGAACAATTCCTGAAAGTGTCTTCGAAGTAAATGAAGAAGAGAAGGAACGCTTAGGTCCTGTCGCTTACTTAGTTGAAGGAATTCAAGCGTTAAACGAGCAAAAGAGTTACCGTTTCAGCTTAAATATTGATAATAAAGTCGATGAATTTGAATTAGATTTATTATTAATTGGCGTATCTAGTAGTGTGGTTGGTTTAACTAACTTCTTCAAAGATGCAAGCTATAATGATGGTAAATTACACATCTTTGGTTTAAAGAAAACGACTTTAGGAGATAGAGTTGGAAGTATTGCTAACTGGATTTTCGATACTGAGAAAGTTCAAAACAACGGTGTGTTAACGGTAGATGCCAAAAATATCAAGATCGAATTACTTAATAAAGACGTTAGTACACATGTGGCCGTTGATGGAGATAAAGGTCCTTCTTTCCCGGTGGAAATTAGCGTCTTACCTAACTATATCAATGTGCTAACTCCTGATCAAAAATAATTCGGATTCATTATTTAAATTTTATCTATAATAGGCAATCGAGTAGGAGACTAGCCATTATTTGACTAGTCGACCTCTCACACCACCGTGCGTACGGTTCCGTACACGGCGGTTCAATACCTTGCGTAAGCAGACTCTACCAATTCGCTTAGTGGAACTAAG
>NZ_JBGQQZ010000105.1:0-4464 GCF_045528575.1 Ruoffia sp. FAM 24228 | reverse complement strand
AATGCCTCGTTTTGATAAGGCTTTTTTTATTTTTCTTGAGCCGTAGGCCTTTCGGCTGCGGATAAATTCTTCAGCGACTACTTCTTCAAGTTCTGATTCGTCTTTCTTTGGTTTTGATTGATAATAATAGGACTGACGTGATAGACCTAATATTCTGCACATCGCTGATATAGGGTAAAGATGCTTATTCGCATCGATTACTTGTCTCTTCGTCCGAATATCAGCGCTGCTTGCTTTAAAATATCATTTTCCATTTCTAATTGCTGGTTTCTTTTACGTAGTTCTAACAATTCTTTTTGTTCAGGCGTAAGATTATCTTTTTCTTTGAATGAACCACTCGTTTTAGATTGCTTTACCCATTTGTCAAATGCTGAAGCCGTTAGTTCATATTCTCGAATGATTTCTACACGTGGCTTTCCAGCTAAGTAAAGATTGACGATTTGTTGCTTGAATTCTTGTGAAAAAGTTCTTCGTGTTCTCTTAGACATAAAAATTCCTCCTGGTATATTTTCTTCTAGTCTACACACCTTAATTTTTCTGTCTAGTTAATTGTAGCCTATCCAGATTCATACCTACAAAATTATCCTATATGTAATTTTTTTAATGAATCTTTTATTAAATTTATATACTATCCGCAAGCACAACACTACTGGTATCGATAGCATATTTTAATCCGCGCATGAATTGATATTCATAATAGTGTTTGTTAATAACTATTAAGTCCTGGATGTAGGATAGAAGTTGAGACAGATTTTGAGAGAGGGTAAACTAATCTCAAAGGAAGGTATCTCGTCATGCCAAAACGCTACACGAAAGAATTTAAGAAGCGATTTTAGAGTTGCACAAACAAGGAAAATAAGCACGACAATTATCCTTAGAATACGAAGTTGGATATTCTACTATACTAAAGTGGGTTCAAGTTACAACCAGAATAAGTCCGGGCGGACTTACTCCGGACGAAGCTAAAGCTTTAAAAAAGCAATTAAAAGAAAAAGACGAGGAACTCCTCATCTTAAAAAAATCACTCGGCCTGCTGGCAAAGAAATAGAAATCATTGAATTCATCCGTCAAGAAAGAGAAGCAGGCCATCACAGTGTGTCAAAAATGTGTCGTCTGCTTGGCATATCTAGAGCTGTGTACTATCGTAAAATTAATCCGACCCCATCCAAAAGAGCTAACGAACAAGTTTTGTTGGATCGTCGAGTCCTCCGTGTCTACCACGAAAGTGGTCGTGTCTACGGTGCTGGGAAAATTCATTATATACTCGCACAAAACTATTCAGACTATCGAAAAATCAGCATGAAATGTATTCAGAGATCAATGAGGCGTCAAAAGATCCGATCTATTGTCATTAAGAAATTCAAAGCAGGTAAGCCTGCCAAGAAACTCTTGAAAAACTATCAAAATTTATTGAAGCAAGATTTTTCTACTACTAGGTTGAATCAGAAATGGGTAGCTGATATCACATACATCCATACGTTAGACGATGGATGGTGCTATCTCTCAACCATCATGGACCTTCATTCAAGAAAAATTATCGGTTATCACTTTGATCGTAATATGACGACTGTTATTGTAGAAAAAGCCCTTGAGGACGCTGTTTCAAATAGAAATGTTGAAAATGGGCTGATTTTGCATACCGATTTAGGGTCGCAGTATACAAGTAATGAATACGAAGAACGGCTGAAAGAATTAACTATCACCATTCCTACAGCCGTAAAGGCTGTCCCTACGATAACGAAGGAATCGAATCATTCCATGCATTATTGAAGAAAGAACATGTGTCCCAACGACCAATATATCAAACTTTTGAAGAAGCAAGGCGACAAATTTTCAGTTACGTTCAAGGATTTTATAACAACCACAGAATTCACAGTGCTTTAGCATATCTGTCTCCGGTTGAATTTTAGAAAAAGATACTGGCTGCTTAACATAAAAAATCTCTCGTAAAAAGTGTCTCAGCTATTGACTCTAATCCAAAAAGCATTATCACATTCCAGGAGGAATGGTTCTACAAACGGATTTATGCAGCCAGTATACAATAATCGAATCTTCCTATGCATCATTGAAAAAAGAAGAGGTCTATACGACTACTTACTCAGATTTTGAAGAAGCCAAACGAGCGCTATTTAGCTACATTAGTTCGATTGGTTATCTAACTCCACAGGAGTTTGAAGACCTGTCAAGAGAGGAAATAGCATAACCATCTCTATTAAAATTTGTCCAAGATATTGACCCAAATACATATTATCTGCAATATTTACTTAATAACTGTAATTGAGATTGGAGAATTTTTAACCATATAAGTAGCATGCGAACCAAAATATCCTTTAATTCCATGCATTGATCGCGATCCAATGATTAAGATATCTGCAGATGTTGCTGGCAAAATCGTCTTAGTAATTTCCTCGGCCGGATCACCTTCTCCACTGTACAGCTGAATGTTTTTTACACCGCTATTTTCTGCATATTGTTTGTACTTTTCCAAATTAAGTAACAATTGACTTTGTTTCTGGCTCAAGTACTCAGGGTCTAACGCTTCATAAACATTCAACTCTTCAATTTCTAAAATTGAGGCAATCAGTAATGCGGCTCCAGTTTTACTCGCTTGCTTTACAGCATATTGAAAGGCTTTTTGAGCTCCTTCTGATTCATCTACCCCAACTAAAATATTTTTAAATTCATCAAATCCTTCCATAGTGCATCTTACCTTTCATTAATTAATTGATTATATTTTTTATTTCCTTTATACAGTTCAATAATTGTCCACGCTAACAGTAGTAATACTGCGACGATAATGACATAGGCAATAGAATCAGCTAGTACAAGTTGGCTTGATGTCACCTTTTCACCAAAAAAACCTTCAATTTGGCCGGGCAATCCAATCAAATTTAAATATGTCAATCCAATTACTGAACCCCATCCTAGTATCCGAATAACTATCGAATTTTTAAACCGGCTTCCCATTTCCACCTCACTATTGGTCATCATTAATAATGGTACCATCGAAAATGGTAACGCAAAAGCTAAGAAGACTTGTGAATTATTCATTAGTGTATTTAACGCTGTGTGCTCCCGAATCGTTCCTTGCCTGCTTGTAATAATTACACAGATTAACACTGGGATAACTGAAATCAAACGCGTAATTAAACGTCTTAGCCAAATTGGCATTCTCATATGAATGAATCCCTCCATAATTACTTGTCCAGTTAAAGTTCCGGTAATCGTTGAATTTTGTCCAGAAGCTAGTAACGCGACTGCGAATAATGTAGAAAGAAGACCTGATTTTGCAACGGTGATTAAAATTCCGTTACTCAATGTATCCGGATTTGATAAAGCCTCATACAACCCAAAGAATGATGGATCTTTCACTGCCCCTGTTTTAAAAACAGCAACTCCCATTATGAGCAATAAGGAGTTAACAAAAAAAGCGAGAGTCAATTGAATGTTAGAATCCCATGTTGAAAATCGTACAGCATTGGCGATTTCATCTTCATCCGTACGATTTATCTTTCGAGTCTGAGACACAGCCGAATGTAGATATAAATTATGAGGCATAACTGTTGCACCAATAATTCCTAATGCACCAGTTAAAGGCGTTTGACCACCAATTGAATGTGTAGAGGAGAACGTTTCACCAGTCGGAACCAATCCTTTAAGTACATCCCCCCAATTAGGATCAGACAACGCTACTTGATAAACAAACACAAAAAGAATTACAAAAATCAAACAGACAACTATTGCTTCAATTTTTCTAAAACCAACTTTCGTTAACAACAATAATAATAAAACATCAAATACCGTAATAAAGACTGCGACGACAAGCGGAATATTAAAAAGTAAATAAAGAGCAATTGATGCGCCAATTACTTCCGCAATATCTGTTGCCATAATCGCTAATTCCGTTAAAATCCATAAAATGATTCCTAGTTTTTTACTCGTTCTCGCTCGAATTGCTTGAGCTAAATCCATTTGACTAACAATTCCCAATTTAGCAGCCATATATTGTAATAGCATTGCAATTAAACTAGACATTAAAATGACCGACATTAATAAATACTGGAAGTTTTGCCCACCCGTAATCGAAGTAGACCAGTTGCCTGGATCCATATATCCCACAGCAACTAATGCTCCCGGTCCAGAATAGGCGAACAGGATTTTCCAAAAGCCTTTGCCTTTGGGTACCTCGACAGTTCCGTTAATTTCCTCTAAAGAGGGACCATTCGCATGCTGAATTAATCGAGGTTTGTGCTCTTTACCGGACTGACTTGTTGTATCTTTTAAAATATTTCCACCTTCCTTTAAAAACATCATAAGCATACACCTCTTTTTTATTAACGCCAATTGTAAAATTAAGCTAGACAACTAAAACAGCCATTTGTGGTACACTCAACTTGTAATTCCGACCAAAGAATACAAAGGAGTGACCACAAATGACCTACACCCATCTTACCACGGATGAAC
>NZ_JBGQQZ010000104.1:0-4497 GCF_045528575.1 Ruoffia sp. FAM 24228 | reverse complement strand
TTCACATCCCAAGCACCAAAAAGCTTCCTAAAGCTATCAAGATAAAGAAAAGTCATCCGACAGGGTGACTTTTTTCGATTTGATCAATAGAAAAGGGCGTCGAGCACCGGCTCGACGAACCGCAAATTGACTTGCGGTTCATCGTGTTAGCGCACGACACTCCGCAAATTGGTTTACGGTCCATCGTGCTAGCCCACGACACTACGCATTCGCAAATACGGTCCATCGTGCCACCTCACGACACTCCGCAAATTGGTTTACGGTCCATCGTGCCACCTCACGACGCTCCGCAAACGCCTTTTTCTCTACAAATCCCCACAAAAAAAGAGCATCACCTCACCTATCCTATCCACCACAGCTCCAACAAGAAAATGCCCATCTCATCTGAAACTCAAACTCATATTCCCAATACTTCTCAGCTTTCTTCTTCTTTGTTAAAACTGTTGATCCAGATGAACCAGAAACTCCAGAAGACCCTGAAAAACCAGGAACATCTTCAGATTCTGGTGGTTCAGATTTACCAACAACGGGTGAAGAAACATTCATGTGGATTTGTTTTTGTGCGTCTTGGTTTAGATATTAAGCAAGTGTGGACAGAGCTGTTTCTTACAAAGACAATGAAGATGTTATTAATAAAAGAGGGTGGGTATGGTAAACTATAATCAGTATGTTTGAGTTATTTAGTTTGATGATTTAAAGGGTGAGACAGCCCACAAGAGAGGCGTGAAAATGAACCGAAGAAAGAAAGTAAGACGCGAGAAAAAGATATTTATTAAAGCCTATACTGAGAATAATTTAGGCGATGATTTATTTGTATTTATACTGTGTCAAAGATACCCTCATTGTGAGTTCCTGATGCCCTGTTCACTAAAGTATAGAAGGGCTTTTCGTCACATTGAGAACCTAAAGTTGTTACCGGTCATTCCATTTGTGGATGGCCTTTTATATCGCATGGGGCATTCGTTGCGTGTTAAGCGGAATTTTTATCGCAAAGTTATGCAAAAGTGTGATGCAACGGTCCATATTGGAGGGTCTTTATTCATTGAGTATATGTTTCCTCATTCAGAAATTGAGCAGTATTTGAAAGATGTTCAAGCGAGTAATCATTATTACTTATTAGGAACAAATTTTGGTCCCTATGATAATGAGGCATTCAAAGAGAAAGTCAGGAAGTTATTTTATCATTTGGATGATATTTGCTTTAGAGATCAGTATTCATACCAGATGTTTGAAGACTTGGATAATGTGAGATCGGCTCCAGATATTGTGTTTGGACTAGATAAAAGTGACTTTACTCAGAGTAGTAAAGAGGAACATGTACTCATATCAGTGATCAGTCTGGCAGGTCGACCAAAGATTGAAGAGTTCCAACAAGCTTATGAAGATAAGATCACTGAGGTAGCTCAAAGTCTTCTAAATAAAGGGGTCAAGGTGACGTTGATGAGTTTTTGTCGAGCTGAAGGTGATGAAGATGTTGCCGAGCGGATCAATGACAAACTAGAGGGTAGAGCCAATCTATATTATTATAAAAATGATTTGATAGAAGCTTTGGAGTTATTTAATAAGGCGACTGGTGTTGTAGCGACGCGTTTCCATGCGTTAGTATTAGCCTGGGTTTTTAATTGTCGAGTTTATCCGATGAGCTATAGTCCGAAAATGACAAATGTCTTAAAGGATGTAGGGTTTGACCAGTCGTTCGCTGAAATGGACAAGGTGGATAAAGTCAATGTAGACACGGTAGTTAACGAGCTCACGCATGGTGCTCCTCTGGATGTGAGTAACTATGCACAACAAGCGATTAAACACTTTGACCGATTAAATAAACAACTCGATGAGTGAAACGAGTTGAATTATTTGTATTTAAATTGCAAAAAGTTCAATTAGTCGGTGGTTTTTATTTTATTTTATTGTATGATATTAATATTATAAGGAATTATTAAGAAATCTGTAAAAAGGTGTTAAATAAAAATCTTAAGCAAGTTGAATGCATCTGAATTAACAGAATAAAATATAAGCGTATATTGACGCTTTAGGACTTGGTGGAGGGATAGAATGCAGGAAGAATTAACGTTTAGTAGGCTTTATCAATTATTAAAGAAATATTTATTCAGTATTATATTGACGGTCATACTTGGAGCAGGGACATCATTGGCGGGTATGTATTTTTTTGTAACACCACTCTATAGCTCCGATGCACAATTGTTGGTGAATCAACGACAGACAACCGATGCACCAATTCAATACAATGAGATTCAATCAAATATTCAGTTGATTAGTACTTATAGCGATATTATTAAGGGACACGCCGTATTAGATCAAGTATCTCAGAATTTAGATGGAACATATACGATTGATGAACTGGAAGAGTCGATTAGCGTAATGCAATCACCTGAATCTCAAGTGTTCTATCTTTCAGCAGTGAATGAATCACCCACTCAAGCACAAATTATTGTGAACGAAGTCATTACTGTACTTGATTCAACATTAAGTGAAATCTACAATGATGCAGAAACAAGTATCAATGTGATATCACCAGCAACTTGGAACGGACGCAGCGTATCACCTAACCCATTATTATTTATTGCTATTGGTGCAGCGGTTGGTCTGCTATTTAGTTTAACTAGAATCTTCATTGTTGAACTAATGGATACGACTTTAAGAGATGATGAATTCTTAGCACAACTAGGATTTACAAATCTTGGACAAATCTATGAATTATCCAACAAAGAATTGAAAAATTCTCGTCTAGTCTCAAATAAGAAGAAAAAATGGTTGAGAGAAAGGGTATAAAATATGTTTAATCGCAAAAAAAGAAGAATTGAAAAGGAATCAAAACAACAACAATTAGGTAATTCCTTAATTACGTTTACAAATCCTAAATCTTTAAATGCTGAGCAGTTTAGATCGCTAAGAACGAATATCGAATTTGCTCAAGTGGACAAACAAATAAAATCATTACTTGTATCATCAAGTATACCCGCAGAAGGTAAATCAACAGTTTCTTCTAACTTAGCTTATGTGATGGCTCAGACTGAGAAACGTGTACTTTTGGTAGATGCTGACTTGCGGAAACCAACAGTTCACAGAACATTTCAATTAAACAACAAGCAAGGATTAACAACTTTGTTAGTAAATCCATCGCTGAAATTTAATGAAATTGTTCAATACAGTAGAGAATTTAATTTATTCTTCTTACCATCGGGACCAATCCCACCGAACCCATCTGAATTATTAGGGTCAGGGAAGATGAAGGCTCTTATGGATGAGTTGAGTAATAACTTCGATATTATTATCTATGATGCACCGCCTGTGACGGCTGTTGCCGATCCTCAGATTCTTGCAACCAGGGTAGATGGAGTATTATTTATCGCTCGCCATGGTTATACTAGGAAAGAAGAAATTAGAGAAGCGAGGAAAGCCTTAGAGAACGTTAATGCCAATGTGATTGGGTATGTTATGAATAGACAAATTATGGAAGAATCACACGGTAATTACGGCTACTATGGCTATACAGATTAATCTACTTAACTAAGACACGTTAAATTTATCAATTTTTAAGCAAAATAATAATCAAGGAAAGTAGCAGGTATACAGATGCAAGAAGATATTAAAATATTAGATATATTTAATATATTAAAAAAACATTCAACAAAAATTTTATTATCGACACTTGTATGTCTTGGTTTATCAACGGTCATTATTTCCTTTGTTGCGACTCCAACATATATCTCAAAGGCTCAGTTATTGGTGGGGCAAGAAGAGCGAATGGATGACTTGAATGAGAATGCTAATCCGTTAGAAAGGAATGTTTCCATGATTAATACTTATACTGACATTATTACTGGAACGGCTGTACTCGGTGAAGCTGAGGCAAGGTTAGACCAACGGTATTCAATTGATCAGATTCGTGATGCTATCAGTATTGAACATTCTCAAAATTCTCAGGCCTTCTCGATAGTCACAAGGATGGAGACTCCTGAAGCAGCTCAAGAAGTGTTGAACGCAGTGACGGAAGCTTTCTCAAATCGGGTAACCAGTATCTATGGGGAAGATAATTCTCTAATCTATGCGATATCAGATGCTTCGTTTAATCCGGAGAAAGTTTCCCCAGATGAGTTCTTTATTACAATGTTAGGCCTAATTTTTGGTCTCTCGATAGGAGTGCTCATTGCTTTCGGTGCAGAATTGAATGATTTAAATGTCACTGATGAAGAGTTCTTTGATCAACTTGGCTACATTCAATTAGGTAAGATATTTGAAATTAGTCAAGAAGAGGCAGAAGTGCGTAAGAGAGCGCCTCAAAAGCCGCCAAAATTTGATAAAAAATAAAGAAATTCCTTATAACCATTAAGACTTATATAAACTTTTTAACCTATTTGATTTGTCAAATTAAGCTAGACAAAACTGCTTCATCTAAGTAACTCAAAAATACTTCCAACGGTGTTCGGTAGTGTAAGGATTTCCGTGGAATCGTGTTCCGTTTGTGTGCAATCGATG
>NZ_JBGQQZ010000103.1:3097-4759 GCF_045528575.1 Ruoffia sp. FAM 24228 | reverse complement strand
CTTGTTCTCTTGACGTGAGTGGCGCACGGGTGAGTAACACGTGGGAAACCTACCCTTCAGCGGGGGATAACCATCGGAAACGATGACTAATACCGCATAGACGACAGAACCGCCTGGTTCAATCGGGAAAGACGGCTTCGGCTGTCACTGAAGGATGGTCCCGCGCTGCATTAGCTAGTTGGTAAGGTAACGGCTTACCAAGGCGATGATGCATAGCCGACCTGAGAGGGTGATCGGCCACATTGGGACTGAGACACGGCCCAAACTCCTACGGGAGGCAGCAGTAGGGAATCTTCCGCAATGGACGCAAGTCTGACGGAGCAACGCCGCGTGTGTGAAGAAGGTTTTCGGATCGTAAAGCACTGTTATTAGAGAAGAACAGCCGATAGAGTAACTGTTATCGGTTTGACGGTATCTAACCAGAAAGTGACGGCTAACTACGTGCCAGCAGCCGCGGTAATACGTAGGTCACAAGCGTTGTCCGGATTTATTGGGCGTAAAGGGAGCGCAGGCGGTTTGTTAAGTCTGATGTGAAAGCCCACGGCTCAACCGTGGAACGGCATTGGAAACTGGCAAACTTGAGTATAGAAGAGGAAAGTGGAATTCCATGTGTAGCGGTGAAATGCGTAGATATATGGAGGAACACCAGTGGCGAAGGCGACTTTCTGGTCTATAACTGACGCTGAGGCTCGAAAGCGTGGGGAGCGAACAGGATTAGATACCCTGGTAGTCCACGCCGTAAACGATGAGTGTTAAGTGTTGGGGGGCTTCCACCCCTCAGTGCTGGCGTTAACGCAATAAACACTCCGCCTGGGGAGTACGGCCGCAAGGCTGAAACTCAAAGGAATTGACGGGGACCCGCACAAGCGGTGGAGCATGTGGTTTAATTCGAAGCAACGCGAAGAACCTTACCAGGTCTTGACATCCCTTGCATAGCCTAGAGATAGGTGAAGCCCTTCGGGGCAAGGAGACAGGTGGTGCATGGTTGTCGTCAGCTCGTGTCGTGAGATGTTGGGTTAAGTCCCGCAACGAGCGCAACCCTTATCATTAGTTGCCAGCATTAGGTTGGGGACTCTAATGAGACTGCCGGTGACAAACCGGAGGAAGGTGGGGATGACGTCAAATCATCATGCCCCTTATGACCTGGGCTACACACGTGCTACAATGGATGGTACAGCGAGCAGCGACCCCGCGAGGGCAAGCGAATCTCTCAAAGCCATTCTCAGTTCGGATCGTTCTCTGCAACTCGAGAGCGTGAAGCCGGAATCGCTAGTAATCGTGGATCAGCACGCCACGGTGAATACGTTCCCGGGTCTTGTACACACCGCCCGTCACACCACGAGAGTTTGTAACACCCGAAGCCGGTGGCCTAACCTTTATGGAGGGAGCCGTCGAAGGTGGGATAGATGATTGGGGTGAAGTCGTAACAAGGTAGCCGTATCGGAAGGTGCGGCTGGATCACCTCCTTTCTAAGGAGTACTGGAACCTTTTACAGCATGAAGTGTTTTATCTTTGTTCAGTTTTGAGTGAGTTTTCTTGTTTAACTGCAAGGAACCATTCAAACTTAGCTCATTGAAAACTGAATATCAACACCTAATATAATCCGTCGATGCGACAGATTGTATTAGAACAATTTTCTTAAATGAAGATATAATTTTAATC
>NZ_JBGQQZ010000103.1:0-2997 GCF_045528575.1 Ruoffia sp. FAM 24228 | reverse complement strand
AAATTAAATCATAAACCAAAGAATTGACCGAGTCTGTAGAAATACAGAGTTAAAAAGTAATAATAGCGCGAGAAATATGTGGTTAAGAAACAAAGGGCGCACGGTGAATGCCTTGGCACTAGGAGCCGATGAAGGACGGGACGAACACCGATATGCTTTGGGGAGCTGTAAGTAAGCTAAGATCCAGAGATTTCCGAATGGGGGAACCCAACAGCTAATGGCTGTTACACGCAAGTGAGGTAGACGCAGAGAACTGAAACATCTAAGTACCTGCAGGAAGAGAAAGAAAAATCGATTCCCTGAGTAGCGGCGAGCGAAACGGGAAGAGCCCAAACCGACGTGCATGCACGTCGGGGTTGTAGGACTCTAAAGTGGACTTATAAGGTGTAGTCGAATGGCATGGGAAGGCCAGCTGTAAAGGGTGAGAGCCCCGTAGACGAAACACGTTATATACCTAAGAGTATCCTGAGTACGGCGGAACACGAGAAATTCCGTCGGAATCTGCCAGGACCATCTGGTAAGGCTAAATACTCCCTAGTGACCGATAGTGAACAAGTACCGTGAGGGAAAGGTGAAAAGCACCCCGGGAGGGGAGTGAAAGAGTACCTGAAACCGTGTGCTTACAAGTAGTCAGAGCCCGTTAATGGGTGATGGCGTACCTTTTGTAGAATGGACCGGCGAGTGACGATAGTTGGCAAGGTTAAGCTGAAGAAGCGGAGCCGTAGCGAAAGCGAGTCTGAATAGGGCGTGAGTCAGATGTCGTCGACCCGAAACCAAGTGACCTACCCATGTGCAGGTTGAAGGTGCGGTAAGACGCACTGGAGGACCGAACCAGGACATGTTGAAAAATGTTTGGATGACATGTGGGTAGCGGAGAAATTCCAATCGAACTTGGAGATAGCTGGTTCTCTCCGAAATATATTTAGGTATAGCCTCAGAGTGAGAGCGTTGGAGGTAGAGCACTGTTTGGACTAGGGGGACATACGTCTTACTGAATCCAGATAAACTCCGAATGCCATCTGCTCATCTCTGGGAGTCAGACTGCGAGTGATAAGATCCGTAGTCGAAAGGGAAACAGCCCAGACCACCAGCTAAGGTCCCAAAGTATCAGTTAAGTGGAAAAGGATGTGGGGTTGCACAGACAACTAGGAGGTTGGCTCAGAAGCAGCCATCCTTGAAAGAGTGCGTAATAGCTCACTAGTCGAGTGACCCTGCGCCGAAAATGTACCGGGGCTAAACTGAACACCGAAGCTGTGGATTCAACCAATAGGTTGAGTGGTAGGAGAGCGTTCTATAGGCGGCGAAGCAGTACCGTAAGGAGCTGTGGAGCGTATAGAAGTGAGAATGCCGGTATGAGTAGCGCAAGACGGGTGAGAATCCCGTCCACCGAATGACTAAGGTTTCCTGGGGAAGGCTCGTCCGCCCAGGGTTAGTCGGGACCTAAGCTGAAGCCGATAGGTATAGGCGATGGACAACAGGTAGAGATTCCTGTACTTGAGATACATGTTTGAGTGATGGAGGGACACAGGAGGTGACCTCACGCACCCTGATGGAATAGGGTGTCGAAGCGATAAGTTTGGATGTGAGTCAAATGCTTACATCCGAGTAAACGAGTCGTGACCGGGAGCGAATTAAGTAGCGAAGGTGAGTAATCAAACTGTCGAGAAAAGCTTCTAGCGAATGTATATCAACCCGTACCGCAAACCGACACAGGTAGTCGAGTGGAGAACACTAAGGTGAGCGAGAGAACTCTCGTTAAGGAACTCGGCAAAATGACCCCGTAACTTCGGGAGAAGGGGTGCTGATGGAAACATCAGCCGCAGTGAATAGGCCCAAGCAACTGTTTATCAAAAACACAGGTCTTTGCAAAACCGAAAGGTGACGTATAAGGGCTGACGCCTGCCCGGTGCTGGAAGGTTAAGAGGAGTGCTTAGCGCAAGCGAAGGTACGAATTGAAGCCCCAGTAAACGGCGGCCGTAACTATAACGGTCCTAAGGTAGCGAAATTCCTTGTCGGGTAAGTTCCGACCCGCACGAAAGGCGTAATGATTTGGGCACTGTCTCAACGAGAGACTCGGTGAAATTATAGTACCGGTGAAGATGCCGGTTACCCGCGACAGGACGGAAAGACCCCATGGAGCTTCACTGCAACTTGATATTGAGTGTTTGTTGATCATGTACAGGATAGGTAGGAGCCTTTGACAGTTGGACGTCAGTCTAGCTTGAGGCGTTGGTGGGATACTACCCTTGATGAATGACCACTCTAACCCGCGTATAGACTACGGGAGACAGTGTCAGGTGGGCAGTTTGACTGGGGCGGTCGCCTCCTAAAAAGTAACGGAGGCGCCCAAAGGTTCCCTCAGAATGGTTGGAAATCATTCGCAGAGTGCAAAGGCATAAGGGAGCTTGACTGCGAGACCTACAAGTCGAGCAGGGACGAAAGTCGGGCTTAGTGATCCGGTGGTACCGCATGGAAGGGCCATCGCTCAACGGATAAAAGCTACCCTGGGGATAACAGGCTTATCTCCCCCAAGAGTTCACATCGACGGGGAGGTTTGGCACCTCGATGTCGGCTCATCGCATCCTGGGGCTGAAGTCGGTCCCAAGGGTTGGGCTGTTCGCCCATTAAAGCGGTACGCGAGCTGGGTTCAGAACGTCGTGAGACAGTTCGGTCCCTATCCGTCGCGGGCGCAGGAAATTTGAGAAGAGCTATCCTTAGTACGAGAGGACCGGGATGGACGCACCGCTGGTGTACCAGTTGTTCCGCCAGGAGCATCGCTGGGTAGCTATGTGCGGGATGGATAAGCGCTGAAAGCATCTAAGCGCGAAGCCAGCTTCAAGATAAGATTTCCCATCACGCAAGTGAGTAAGACCCCTGAAAGACGATCAGGTAGATAGGCTCGAAGTGGAAGTGCAGTAATGTACGGAGCGGACGAGTACTAATCGGTCGAGGACTTAACCACGAACCAATTCAGGTTTAGCAGGTAAGAAAATATAA
>NZ_JBGQQZ010000102.1:0-4886 GCF_045528575.1 Ruoffia sp. FAM 24228 | reverse complement strand
CCAAGTGAATTCTCCTTTTAGTAATGTATGGTAACTTTATTATATAGGAATTCACTGGCTTTTGTGTACATACAAAAAAAGGTGTCAGTGAGATTTCTCTCACCAACACCAAAAATTCAAGAACCTACAAGGATTCTTTATTTATTGATGGTACAAAAATTCAAGCAGATGCGAACATCTATAGTTTTACTTGGCGAAAAGCGATTGAACGTTATGAAGCTGGTCTAATTGAAAAAGTGTCTAGTTTGTATGAAGAACTTATTCAAACGAATGTAGATATTGCTATAACGGAAGAAGAATTAACCATGTCGATCGGAATCGAGAAGATCATTGATAGTCTAGATGAAGCTCTTGATGAGGTTGAAGTAAAAATCAAAAATGAGACAACCATACCTAAAGGTGGTTCTGAACACAAGCGACGTCGTCGCACGCTAAAAAAGCATCGAAATAAATGGAGAATGATTTCCTACCACGAAAACAGAAATATGAAGAAGCGAATGAACTATTTGATGGAAGAAATAGTTTTTCTAAAACAGATACAGACGCTACCTTCATGTGCATGAAAGAAGATCCAATGAAAAATCGTGAATTGAAACCTGGTTACAATCTTCAGGTAGCTTCTAGTAATCAATATGTCATTGACTTTGATATTTTTCCGAACCCAACAGATACGCGTACACTTATTCCGTTTCTAGACTCGATTCAAACACTTGATATGTTCCAATATATTGTTGCTGATGCTGGTTATGGTAGTGAAGAAAATTATATGGCTATTACCGATGATTTTGAGAAAGTACCATTGATTCCGTATGGAATGTATCATAAAGAACAAAGTAAAAAGCACAAAAATAATCCAAAGCATCGTCAGAACTGGTCCTATAACGAGGTTGAAGATTCCTATACTGATTTAGATGGTGTTCATTTTAATTTTTCACATTATAGTACTCGAAATGATAAAAATGGTTTTTAAAGGCAGTTTAAAATATATAAAGCTGATTCCGAGCAAATGGATGACCGTTTAAATAAACTAGCGAAAACACCGAAAGGTAGACAGCGCCAGACGGCGGTCAATAATAATTGGGAGTATTTCAAACACAAAGCTAAAGAGAATTTGGAGAGCACACCTGGAAAAGAAATCTATGCACAACGTAAGATTGACATAGAGACCGTTTTTGGTCGCATGAAAGGTGTATTTGGTATGCGCAGAGCGCATGTGAGAGGTAAACAAGAAGTACATTGACTACCGCCAGCGAAATGTACCAGCGTTGCCAAGTTTTGTACCACCCTTTGCCATGAAATGTACCAGTCATTGCCAACCTGTTTACCACTTATTAACTTCTGTATTGAGTATTGCGGACGTTCTTTACCAGTAGTGCGGTTCTTTTTACCACTCTTTGCGGGAAGATTTACCAATGTCTGCGGAATAGTTTACCAGTAATAATTAAATGACCCCATTTCTACTCAACTTTTGAGTAGAAATGGGGTCAACATATTATAAATCTATTGGCTATGTCGTAAAAAGACCATTGGTCTAGTTATCTTGATTTAAACCTAGCTTTTCACGCATCGAAATATCTCCATCTATAAGTACATCATAAGAATTATGTATAATTCGATCAAGGATAGCTTCTGCTAAAGTACCGTCTCCTAGTTTCTCATACCAACCCGGAAAGTCGAACTGGGAACAGTAAATATTCGACTTCTGCGCTTCATAACGAGCGTTGATAATTTCCAGGAGTAATGTGGATTCTTCACTTGTGAGCTCATATAAGAGCCATTCATCTTATGAAAAGTTATTTATTATGTAAAGCTAGATTCAAGTCCTGTTGGTTTTGTAAGCTTTTTGTGTTTCTAACTATACATAATATAGTATCCTTATTCTAAAAGGAGGACGAAATAATGGATACTATTGGAAGTTTAATAAGGAAAGCGACTATGCATTTAGATGAATTAGGGTACTCTGAAGGGACAAAAACTCGCTATAAAAGTTGTTGGAATTGCTTCGAAAAATACACCGACTTAAAAAACATTCAAGACTTCACTCTTAAATTTGGGTATGAATTCTTGGCGAATCACTATAGAGTTGATTTTGATATTGACTTAACGCCGTATCAAAGATTTACTGTCCGATCAATTAAAGTTTTAAACGATTTTTTGAAAGATGATACATTCAATAAATGCTATCAAAGAAAGGGACTTCAGGTACCCGACTGTTACTTTGACATTCTTATGAGTTATGTCGAAAATCTAAAACAATCAAATCTGACAGATCGAACTATTCAAGGAAAACAAATTATTATTATTCGATTTCTTCATTTTTTGAAAACAAATGAAATCTCTGATATTTCAAAGATACAGTCTAAAAATATTTTGATGTATATCGAATCAATAATGACAAATTATGCAGTATCCACAAAAGAGACTATTCTATACACATTGAGAGATTTTTTAAACTTTCTAAACACCGGTAATTACAATAATTATCATTTAAATCAGCTGTTGCCAATTATTCGATCAAATAAGCTAGAAAAATTACCATCGTATTATACATCTGAAGAAATTAGAGTATTGCTTTATCATGTAGACCGAAGTACAGCTGTTGGTCGGCGCGATTATCTTGTCTTACTACTGGCCATTCAGTTAGGAATGCGAGCGGGTGATATTAGAAAATTAAAGACGGATAACATTAAATGGCATTTAGAAAAAATTGAATATATTCAAGAGAAAACAAAGAATTTCTTGCAGTTACCACTGAGTGATAATATAAAATATGCATTGATTGATTATTTGAAAAATGGTCGACCAATCTGTGATGATCCTCATATTTTTATTAGGCACAGAACGCCTTATGGGCGTTTTGAAAAAGGAAATGTCTTTTGGAGTATTATAAACAAATACTTGAAACTTGCTCAAATTGAAACTAAAAATAGAAAACATGGTCTTCATGCAATGAGACACAGTTTGGCAAGTAACCTTTTACAAGATAACACCCCATTACCTATTATTTCAGGAATACTAGGCCATGAAAATTCGAATACGACTAAGATGTATCTTCGTATCGATACCGAACAGCTCCGAACCGTTGGTCTGGAGGTACCTTCATGATAGATACAGAAAAAGAGTATATCTTTAATGGACCTTTCGCTAGTTATTGCACTATGTATGTTGATTATAAAAAAGGGTTAGGTTATAAATTTCAAGTGTCATCCTATTACAGATTAAGGCAGATTGATAATTTTTTTAAAACATATGAACTTAAAAATCCTATTCTCACAAAAAAAATGGTGAATGATTATGTGAGTAAACGAGGCACTGAATCCACTAAAACACAGCACCAGAGGATGAGTACTATTCGACAGTTTGCACTGTTCATGAACACATTAGAATTCAATTTCTATGTATTTCCGAAAAATGAGTTTGTTAAAATAAGAGATAATTTTGCCCCATATATCTTTACACACAAAGAAATGTCAAATATTTGGGCGATAGTTGACACTTTATGCTTGGCAGAGAATAGTGAACATGATAATCTCATTTATCCAATGCTCTTACGAATGTTATACGGATGCGGATTACGGATTAACGAAGCTTTAACTTTGCATAGAACAGATATCAACTTAGAAAATGGTGTAATTACAGTAAATAAAGCCAAAAACAATATAACCCGGATTGTTCCTATGTCAGAAACGTTAACGGATTATTGTCGTAATTATGCCAAAAAAATGACATTTAATATGAAAATTGAAGGGCATTTTTATCCGGCTCCTGATACTCAAAAATACAAAAGTAAAACGATATTAAACAATTTTAGAAGGATATTACTTAAAGCTGGAATAATTTCTTCTGAATCTGTTCATCCCAGGATACATGATTTACGACACACTTTTGCAGTTCATTCTTTGGAAAAAATGGTTAGTCAAGGGCAAGATATTTATTCTGCGCTTCCAATGTTACAGACGTATATGGGACACCGTGATATTATAAGTACAGAACAATATCTACGGCTGTCAAGTGATACCTACGGTATCATCATTAATTCAACTGCTGAAATGTATCAGGGCGTTTTTCCGGAGGTGAATGAAGATGAAAGAATATAATTTCGGCAAATATTTATCCTCATACTTTCTTAGATACATTCCATCAAGAATGGACTATAGTGAAAATACAGTAAAGTCATATCGGGATGCATTCACTATTTTCTTAAGATACTGCACCAAAGTTCTTAATTTGAAACCCGAAAAAATGAAAATTACCGATATAAATAAAGACTTTATAGAAGATTTTCTGAATTGGCTAGTAGATAAAAAAGGATACTCCATCAAAACACGGAATCAAAGGCTTGCTGCACTTCAATCTTTTTTCCGATTTCTACAAATTGAAACGCCTGAGAACATAGAGAGATGTAACTCTATCCTTTCAATTAAGGCAAAAAAAGTTCAAAATACAGGACAAATGACCTATTTAACAATTAATGCAATTCGAAAGCTCTTGGCTACTCCAAATAGTAAAACTAAAGAGGGAAAAAGAGATTTAGCCATTTTGACGCTTTTGTATGATACAGGTGCAAGGGTTCAGGAAATGATAGATCTAAATGTTTGTGATTTGAGATTGTCTTCTCCAGCAACTGTAAAGTTACTTGGCAAAGGACAAAAAGTACGTGTAATACCAATTACCCCACAGACAGTAAATATTATAAAATCTTATATAGATAATTACCAATTATTGGATGAAGAAAACCTTGAAATTCCAGTCTTTTTTAATAATTTGATTTGTCAAATTAAGCTAGACAAAACTGCTTCATCTAAGTAACTCAAAAATACTTCCAACGGTGTTCGGTAGTGTAAGGATTTCCGTGGAATCGTGTTCCGTTTGTGTGCAATCGATGA
>NZ_JBGQQZ010000101.1:0-5012 GCF_045528575.1 Ruoffia sp. FAM 24228 | reverse complement strand
GATGGATAAATATATAAACTCTTCATAACACGATGGATTAGTGGGTTGTATTGGTCTAGTAACTGCTCAAAATCTTCATTCGTTTTCAAAGTCTATCTCACTCTCCTTTTACTATTAATGATAGCGTTATTATAGGGTTTTAACAGCGCAATCGGTTCAACAAACTATTAGATGTATCCAGCTTTAGACAAATAAAATAACCGTAACTAGGCTAAGATTTAGCCCAATTACGGTTATGTGTTTTTAATGCTCATCCTGAGGATAAGCACTATAAAATCCCCATCCAGAAAATAGTGAACGGATTGGTTCGTTCGAGTCCAGCTGGAGCCCGTAGGGCGGGAAGCGGTCACGAGAGCGAAACAAGGAGAGAGCTATTTTCTGGATGGGGATGTGAATAAAAAATTTTAAATAACAATTAACCCTTTACATCCATTTGCTTAAATTATATGATTCATTAAATAAGTTAATCAGTGATTCACTAAATTAAAAGAAGAGGTGTAGTTAATGGAAAAGGTATTAGTAATTAAAATTAATGTATTACCTGAGTCAAAAGAAGAATTATTAGAAAGATCAAGAAAAGCTTGGAAGCTAAATCCTAAACGATTAGATAATGTTGAAAGAGTTATAGTACTTTACAATCAAGTAGTTCAAGAAGAATATGCTCTAGGTGATTCACTTCTATATTTTCTTGATGGTGAATTAAAAGGACGAGTAGAATTACAACTTATTGATTATCCTCATGAGAAGACACTAAAAGGTAAATCTATCAAATATCAAACATCAAATCCTGCAACGATTAAAACTTATAAAGATCTAGAGGCGCTAATAGTAGAATAGATTTCATATGATACAAATTACCCTAGCCGGATTATACTGGCTAGGTTTTTTGATCTATTAAATAAGATACTTTAGTTTTTGGAACCAAGGGCTCAATAGTTTTTAGCTAAAATCACCATCAAGCGAATATCTCTCTTCTTGTTTCGCTCTCGTGTCCGCTTCCCGCCCTACGGGCTCCAGCTGGACTCGATCGAACCAATCCGTTCACTATTCGCTTGATGGTGTAGTAGTTATAATATACTCGCCTTGCAATCTTAAGCTAACTAATCCGTCAAATAGCATTTCTATGTATTTTCAACCGTTAATAATACTTCATAAATTTTAAGCTTGTCAAAGTCTATTAAAAAGTAGACTTAACAATTGTTATCGGGTTTACCTTTGTATTTCCTTTAAGGTCTACTCATGATATACTATGACAAGCAGTTGGATGAAAGGGGATGTTTTTATGCGTTTTATAGGGTCTAAGAACCTATTACTTAACGAGATCCATAGCATGTTAGAGGAAAAATTAGATGGATCAGAACGAGTTTTTTTCGACCTCTTCGCAGGTGCCAATGTGGTTGGAGAACATTTTAAAAAAACATTTGAAATTAAATCAAACGATATTTTATACTTTAGTTTTTGCTATGCTAAAGCAGTAATTGAAAATAATAAAGCTTTTTCTTTTAATGGCTTAGAATTCAATCCATTTGATTATTTAAATGATGAAAATCAGCTAAAAGCGTATTCCGGTGATTTTTATTACACAAATGCTTATACTCCTGTTAGTGATGATTCCGGTATGTATTTTACTATTGAAAATGGTCAGAGAATTGATTTTATCAGAGAAACAATTGAAGCCTGGTATCTTTTAAATAAAATCACTGACTACGAACATTTTTATCTCATTGCATGTCTAATTGAAGCTGTTTCTTTAGTGAGTAATACGACCGGAACATATGGTGCTTACTTAAAACATTGGGATAAACGAGCTCTTAAAACTTTAAAATTGAAGCCACTTCCAGTTCTCAATAACAATTTGAATAATACAGCTTTTAATGTAGATTCTAATGAATTAGTTAAGAAGGAAAAAGCAGACATTGTTTATATTGATACTCCTTATAACAATAGACAGTACGCTTCGAATTATCACGTACTTGAAAATATAGCTACCCACAATAAACCAAAGTTAACTGGAAAAACAAAAATATTTGACTGGTCAGATAAAAGAAGTAATTATGCGATGAGAAGTAAAGCTTTGAAAGCAATGGAAGACCTGTTAAAAAATATTAATACTAAACATATCATATTGAGTTATAACGATGAAGGTATTATTCCAATTGATGACTTGAAGGAGATATTAGCCAAGAACGCTTATGACGGATTGGTCGACGTTAGAGTGATCCCTTACAAAAAGTACAAATCAAAGATTCCATCAAAGAAAGCTGCTTTAAATGAATATCTATTTTATATTCGCAAAGTACCTGTGAAAAATATAATAAGTAAGCCCCAACAATTAAAATTGACTAAATGGGAACCTAAACAACAAGGTTATATTAAAAGTCCGCTTAATTATATTGGTGGAAAATACCGTCTTTTAAAACAAATTATACCATTATTCCCAACGAATATTGATACCTTTTTAGACCTATTTTCAGGTGGAGCAAATGTAGGCATTAATGCAAATGCAAATCGATATATTTTCAATGATATGAATACACGTATAAATGAGATGTTTCGTTACTTTTCAAAGCAAAATACCGAGGAGCTTATTGTAAGAATTAAAGAAATTATCTCAGAAAAAGGTTTGAGTAAGACTAATGAAGAGGCTTATTTATCTTTTCGACGTCAATATAACGAAAACCCTCATCCATTAATGTTGTATATCCTTGTGTCCTATAGCTATAATTATCAAATTCGTTTTAATAACTCAATGGAGTTTAATAATCCTTTCGGTAGGAATAGAAGCCATTTTAGTAAGAATATGGAAAATAACCTAAGACGATTTAATAACCGTTTACAGGAAATTAGCTTTGAATTTACCGATAATTATTTTGAAAATATAAATTTTACTAAGTTGACTGAAAAAGATTTTGTTTACCTAGATCCACCTTATCTTATAACCACCGGGAGTTATAACGATGGTAATAGAGGTTTCCAAAATTGGCGGAAAGAACAGGAATTGTTAATGTATGAGATTATGGATAATTTAACGACTAGGAATATTCGATATGCCCTTAGCAATGTCCTCACTCATAAGGGGGAAACAAACGAATTTTTATTGAACTACATTAAAAATCGTAATGTCAGTGTTCATTATTTAGACTATAACTATAATAATGCTTCGTATAACTCTAAAAACAAGGGAAGTTCAGAAGTATTGATTACGAATTATGATCCTATAACCCAAACTATTAATAAAGATAAAAAAATAAGCCTGAGCATTTAATACGCCAGGCTTATTTTTTCGTCGAAAATAATTAATTCATTTTTAATATATTTTGGTATGTCTTCTAAAACAAGCTCTCCCTTTTGAATTTTAGAAGCACCGATTAATAATTGATGAACATCTAAAGCACCAATTTTTGCTTTGTTAGTTGCATTTGATACATATTCAATATCGTCATCAATATTGGTTTTGAAATAGCTTGAAATCCAAACAGAATAATAAGCATTTTCAGGGATTATATTAGGAAATGGTTTCCACCATTCTGTTTTATTACGATTTATATCTCTTAGTTGATTGTCAATAGTGTAGCGTATCATTTTATCTTTTTCACCAATACTAGGTAAGTAACCTTTAGCATAAGACTTAGTATCGTAGATTATTCCATAACCGGAAGTAAATGCTATTCCATCTGGTTTAAGACCTCCTCCGAGGTGAAGTGCATTAAATCCATAAATATCTCTTAGTAGTTCTGTAGTTATTAATTCAAAATCTCGATTAGCATGCCCATTGTGAGCAATCGGGATAAGTTCAACAAATTTATCAGGTATATTGGTATGATTAAGAAAGAATGCCTTCTCTTTATCAAATCGATGATCTTTTTCTTCTTGAGTAATATCTAGTTGAGGGATATCAAAATTTAAAATATTATCTTGTAAAGTTACTCGGGACCAATCTTCAGTAATTTTTATTCTTAAACCAAAATTTATTAATCCTCTAATGTCTTTTTTTATGATAGATATATCATCTTTGAATCCTCTTTGAGTAAGTTCGAGTATCAGAGCCCTGAACGATTCAGATTTCATTAATTGTTGAATGATTACTGCCCTTCTTGTTCGGACATAATCTTTACTGGATATATTAGTTGCTAGGAACTCCCACATTAAAAATTTGGGTTTTTTTCGGTGTTTTGATTTTCCTTTTGATCGATTAAGATAAATTTTTCCTAGAGCAGTTATAGAATAACCTTGAAACATTGTTATATCGCCTTCTTTTTGAGTATGCTTCTCAACGAATTTAACTTTATAAAGCCAGTTGGCTATCATACGTGCATATTTATCACTAGTACCTTCAATATCACTTCTAATCTTATTTTCGTCTTTTTTTGGAGCTTCTCTCAATAAATCTTTCATTAATTCACTATCATATGAAGTAAATCCTTTTTCTCCGGTAAAACCTAAGCTTTGTCCGATTTCGAATTTATTCACTGGGTTTTTTGCTCTATCAAGAATGTCTAGGACTCTAGTAGCTGGGGGATAAGATAAAAATGCAGCACGCAAAATTTCATTTTCCTCTTCGGAATCATTTTCTGATTTTGAAAATTTAAGACCCGATTCAGTGATTTTAAAAGTATCTGTTTTTCGATTATGTTCAAGAAAATTAAGCGTGGTTGCCCACCTTAAAAAACCATCTGCTGTCCAGTTATCGGTATATTTTTTTCCTGTCGTTGTATTTTTTTGCGGTAAAATTGAAATTTGAATAAGTGAATCTGCTACAGCTTTACTCCTTTTTTCAGCAGACGTTCCGTCTGATTTTACATTTCTTCCAACTAGTTCTATGTAAGTAAATTTATTTTCATCACGGTCCAATTTTGACTGAAGGGAATCTTTTATATCTTTAATGAACGCCGATTGTAAAATTAAGCTAGACAACTAAAACAGCCATTTGTGGTACACTCAACTTGTAATTCCGACCAAAGAATACAAAGGAGTGACCACAAATGACCTACACCCATCTTACCACGGATGAA
>NZ_JBGQQZ010000100.1:0-5469 GCF_045528575.1 Ruoffia sp. FAM 24228 | reverse complement strand
AGTCTGTAAGATATCTGTAGTAAGATTGTTCATAGGGAAGTCCTCTTTTCTGTGAATGTAGTGTGGTAACTCTATTCTACAGAAGGGGCTTCCTTTTTTCTATTTACACAAGATATTTTACACTCTCCTTAGTTCAGAAGTAATATACTTAATCAATGTAATGTTAACTCCTTTTTAGTTTCAGCATCAATAAATATATATGTAGGATAAGTCACTCCATCTACTTCCTGTTCAATAACTCCTAACCACACAGGGATATATATGTCTGATTCTTCACTCGTTTTAGAGCCTAACAAATGCAGATACACTAGTTCCAAGGATGATAATTTAGTATCGTTAAGAATAATTATATTCTCATATTTATTTTCAATTAATGAAATTATTTCTTCAGCATTCAAATTAATTTGATTTAATCTTTCACCAACTTTGTTATAACCCCTAAGATCTGAATTTTCTAGACCATTTTCAGAAAAAGTTAATTGAAACACAGTATCTTCAGCAACAATACCTGCTTCATAATCCCCCATTGTAAAATCATTAATAGGGACGTCATCTATAAAAAATTTAACGGAAGCCATGTATAAATCAGTCGCAATCTGACTAATCTCCTCATCGCCACCTTCAAAATTAAAGTATTCTTTTAATAATGTACTCATATCATTCGCTGTGATACTTTGTAACTCAATTGAATAATCTAATTCAATACCTAAACTATGTATTAAAGTGTCAATTTCTTGCGTAATTTCCTCTCTAGTCGCAAAAGATAAATCATCCTCCGTCGACACTTCAAGTCCATTCTCTTTAACTACATTTTGAACGTCATAATACACAAAACCTTCACTTCTGGTATATCCATAAGCAATGCTGTTCTCTACTTGAGCAACACTCAATATATAAGACTCATTCTCGAATGAATATCGTTCCATTGTTAGTTCTGGTATCGAACTATTTTCAAAATCTGTCACTTCCAGATTATGATATGCTGCTACTCCTTCTAAAAAGTCATTCACATCTTGCTGTATTATTTCATATTTAAAGCTTTCTTCAGGATATTCATCATGTATAAGTTCATCACTAACTGAATACTCACCTTGTGCAGTGACAGTACTTAAGTTAATATTCACCATAATAATCAATCCTAACAGACCAGTAAATAACTTCATTAATTTATTCATAAATCTTCTCCCTGTCCTATGATATGAAAAAAACTACATAGCAGTCTAATCTCGTTTAAGACAGTACTATATAGTTGTATAATTTAATCAATATACTGTTTATCTTCTATGTTGAAGTACGAAATCCTACCGGTTTCTTTATTGATATAGATTGTCACCTCTAAATTCCACGTTTGTTCTTTGTCCTTTTCAAATAGCTGCTCTTTTAAGGTGAATTTCAGTTTTTTCTTAGTAAGATTTTTTTCATTTACTTCGCTAAGCACTGTGATATCTTCTACTGAATAATCAGCTGTATTCTCCATAGCTAGATAATAAATCTCGGTCAAATCACCATTGATTAATAACTTTTCCAAGTACTCATCTTCTATGATATTTTCGAATTTTTCTTCCATTATATTAACTAGTTGTTCACTTTCGTATGAAAATGACATTGAGTTGCCGTCTTTATGTTGGCTTTGCTCTTCCTTATCTAGTTCCTCGAAAAAATTGCTAGCAGTTTCATATGAGACAGTATAATTTAAGTTAATAAACTGATTTTCTATTGGTTCAGTCTTGACTGGATTTATATTTAAAAATAGAGTTGTTATCATTAAATACAAGTAAATTTTAAACGTGATCATTAATTCTACCCCATTTTATTGATAGCCTATTCTCAGACTAATTAATTATTCTCCATCTATAAATTCGATTGTCAGTGCAAATACATCCTTAATACCTTCCACTTCAAATCCTGGTTTTTCATAATCAGACGAGATTTCTTCAATGTTCAAAGAATAGCTATGGTCAGAATCTCTTAGAATAAAGAATGCCAAAGGCTCCCTTTTATTAGCTGTTATCTCGATATCGTCTTCCCAATTTCCTAATAGAGCTTCCATTCTATTGTCTCTTTCAATACGATTAGGTAAACTTGATGAAAGGAATTCATAGGTATTCAACTCGCCATCTTCTGTTAGAATACCTACACGAATAAAATCTTCTAGATTGGCTGATAATAGGAGCTTACCACCGTCGTATACTTCATTGACTAATTCCATGGCTTGCCAACTTCCGTCTTCTTGTAATTTTTCCCAGCGAATAATGTAAGATGAATTTTCGTTTTCATAATCGATTGAATAGAAGTTAGTTTGTCTCAAATGAAGCAATGACAATATCTCTTGTTGATCATCTGTTAACTCAACAAGTTGACCTACTCCATCCGCTGAAACTTGAATAGAACTTATAAAGAACAAATATAAGGTAATAAGACATGATAATAATAATTTATTTTTCATTCTGTTTTTCCCCCTTGAATATCTAAAATAGTAACTATTGTTAAAATTTAGTAATTATTTGGTAGGTATAAAGTCCAAGTTGTGCCGCCTCTTACTAATGTTAAATTGAGATTAGCTCCGATTTCACCGTAAGAGGTAGGAAGTATATACGTTGCAAAGTTTGGATAGTATGTAAAACTACTTCCAGGATAATATACTCTAGACTGGTCAATATGCCCGCCAGCACTAGTGACTCCGGATGACCCAACTACTAAGTATGAATTAGACACTTGAACTGTACTATTATAAGATGACCAGCCTCCACTTACACTATTCACCTTAACATGTGTTAGACCATTATAATACGTATACCCAAAATTCACAGTTAACTCTGCTCTAACACTTCCAGATGAGTCCCAACTATATCGATAGTTACTATTCAAAGGAACCAGATTTTCCGAACTTATATCTATAATTGTCTTTTGACTAATTTCATCTCCACTGGGACTTGAAAACGTCCCTATTTCATTTGTCAAGACTCCATAACTCTCGCCATGTTCATTTACCAAATATGCAGAATAATCATTTTCTGCACTTGCTAAAATTGGCGAAGCAACTGACAACAATATAGCTATAATTAATAATATTTTTTTCACTAGAATTCCTCCTCGTTTTAATTATCAGTTTCTCCAACTACTTTTTCATTCTTATTCTTTTTGCGTGATATCAGTCAATATCAAAATAGTTTTCGCTTAAAAAACTTAGGAAAATGTATTGCATAAGACTTTCATAATTCATCAAAAAAGAAAGTATATAAGCCATCAGCATTGCGATTAAAATATTTTTGACATATTTAGATTGAGAAGTAAATTTTAAATTTTAAAAACGATTTCTCACTGAATTAGGCACTTTTATCAAAACATCGATAATATACAGTAAAATAAAAACTAATTGTATAAGCAGAGTACTATCCCACACCATATGTTTTAAACATAATGAGATTAGTACAAACATAATTTCCGAAAACAATAAACTTTGTTCAAGGGTACTAGCATGATAGTCTCCACCACAAACTCTCAATGGAATATAAAGAAAAATTACTATAACCAACTCGCTTACCGTACCGAATAACACCCCAACAAAAACTGCAATAATAAAACCTAATAATTGGTGAACAATAATTGAGAGACCAAAGTTAATACATTCTTCTATCTCAGTACGTGATATAGCTTTACTTATTACTCGTGAAATCCTGTTAATCATCTTGACTTGAAAAATATTCTTTTACATTTTTTACTTTTTATCGGTTGAAAAATGAAATACATACTTAAATTTCCTATTATATTTAATTTTGCAATAAACATAATCACAAGAAACATAACTTAATACAATGATTCAAGACAAGTTCTTTCATAGTAAGATTCATGTAAGTCATTTGTGGTTACTCCTCTAATTTTCGTGGTTGAAAATTTGATTTGAGTGTACCATGAATGGTTTATTTAATCTTTCTAGCTTAATTTTACAATCGACGACCTTAAAAAGTTAGAATAAAAACTCTAACTTTTTAAGGTTACGACAATTTAATTATCCCTCTAACACAAAGTCATAAGAATTATATTCAATGGTGTTATCATCTGAACGTGTAAATTCGATTAGGTCATTACTAAACAACTTAATGCGAATACTCTCATCCGACTCCACTATCTCAGGGTTAGTAATGGTGAAAACAACATTGCTCATCGGATCAATGGACGAGTAAATTCCAGATGATGCATCTTGAATTTGTTGAATCACATTGAAGACAGTCGGATTATTTTCTAAATCCAGTTGATTTTCAATGGCATTGAAACTAATTCCTAACTCCTCTTGCAGAGCTTGGATATCATCGGCTTCTGAGTTGGGATCAAGTTGATTCAAGGCGGAATTGTCTGTGTGATTTGCTAATAGGAGCATGACTTCTCTTGCTTCAGGTGCCTCATTATTGATAGTTAGTCGAACGCTATTCGAGTTAAATACGATATGGCTAATAGGACTCTCTTCATTCTCGCTTACATAACTTTGATTATCGTTGGCAGAAACAGAAATTGAACTAATAGATACTAGTGATACTAATAAGATTATATACTTTAATATTTTTTTCATTTTAATTATCCTTTCTATTTTGCCTCAACGGGAGCTTTAGACGGAATAGGTATTGCTGAATCTACAGGATATACATAGCCACTATAATACGACATTGAGTTTGGTCGAGGAGTAAAACCAACTTTTTGCAAGTAACCATGCCAATATCCATTATGATAATAAAAAGTTGCTGGACCATTTCCAGAAACAGGATGCATTTCAATCCACATCCTTCTTACATCGAGTGGTTCAATTATATTACTAGAAATATTAATTTCATTATTATTTTCAAATGCTTTAGCAACAGAAGTTGGTAATACAAAAGTAGCAATTAATAATCCTGTTAATAAAATTTTATATTTTTTCATACATCATACTTTCCTTAATAAATAATCTGTCTAAATTAACCAACTATAAAATTCTTTCGTACCAGTTCAATAAAGATCAAACTTCCATTTGTTAGCAACCCAATAAATATATACTTCATCAAGTTATAGTACCCTAAAGCAAATGTTAGCCCATAAGCTATACACATTAAGTTTAGTACACTTATAGCATATTTAGTTTGTGCTACAAATACTAATTTCACCCAACGGTAAATAATTGACTTAGAATCGACTACTAGGCGTATAATTAAAACTAGCGAAAAAAATATTAAATGCCTCACAAATTCATTATCCCAGGATACATATTTTATTCCGATAGCTTGCAAACAAAACATAATACCCGAATACAACATACAATATTCTGGTTTACTTGCATGAAAACCACCCACACACATTCTTAAAGGGATATACCGCCGATTGTAAAATTAAGCTAGACAACTAAAACAGCCATTTGTGGTACACTCAACTTGTAATTCCGACCAAAGAATACAAAGGAGTGACCACAAATGACCTACACCCATCTTACCACGGATGAAC
>NZ_JBGQQZ010000099.1:0-5744 GCF_045528575.1 Ruoffia sp. FAM 24228 | reverse complement strand
TAACTTTTGAAGAAGAAAAAGTGATCAACAAACAATTAAATACTAAAGTCGCATAAAAAAAGGTAGAAAGCATTTAAGCTTTCTACCTCGGAAATCTCTGACCAACACGATTTGACAAAGAACCTAAATAACGAAGTCTAAAGACCTCATTATTTATTGAGGATATTAAACGTCGCATTCGATGAAAGTACCGACTAGAGCGACAATAAAATAAATTAAGAAGCTATTATAGAAAGTTCAACCTTATAACAATCCAACTACACTAACCGTCTCGTTTTCGTGTCTACTTTCTCCCTACTCGGGCTCTAGCCAGACGAAAACAAGGCATCCGTTGCGTTGGATTGTTGTGAGGTTTATTGGTTTAGAGTGTGTTTGGAAGTGTTATAAAGAAATAATGTTATAGTGGTCTGCAAATAACTGTATTTTAGCTCATCATTTTGATAGAGCTAAGCTATTAAACAACTCATAAGTTCCAAATAATGAGTATGAATATATAAGTTCAAATGAATAAAATTATGGTTGAAAGAAAGTAAGAGCCTTTTTTTGGGTTGATAATTATAATAATTACAATTACTATAATATTGAATTAAAAGATAAAAATAGGAGTGTAATCGTGGCTAAAACTATTGTAGTGCTAGAAGAAAGTGAAAAAGCTAAAGGACTAAAAATTTAGTTCAATTTAAAAGGGAAATAATTTTCTTTTCTAGTGAATAATTAAAGGGAGAAAAATATGTGGGAAACTATAGGATTTTGCCTTGATTGGATATTGAGAGTAACAGGTGCACTTTCAATATGCTGGCATATTATAAGAAGTTTTTTTCCAAATAATGAATATATTGATAATATCGTAATTAAAGCAATACACAGTATTGATGATGCTGTGAACTTAGACTTACACTATTTTGAGGTCTTTAATGTTAATCCTTGTATGGAAGGACAATATTTTGTTATATACCCTGTTAATGCAGATATAAAAAAATTAAAAATTATTGAAGTTGAATATAATGGAAGAAGGTTAGTCAACAAAAAAGTATTGAAGACTTACAAAAATATTACAAATAATAGAGGAGTAGTAATAAATACAATAGTACCTGATACTATACCTTTTATTAAAATAGAGTGGAATATGGGCAAAGGTTTAAAAGGGGAATATTCGATTAGCTTTAATGGATTTAACGGTAATACAAATATTGTTTCTTATAGATACGAAAACAATATCTTAAGAGTGATTAATAGAATCTTTAAATGAACGATTACTTATCTATTAAATTAAACTATCTCACCCACTACCTGTTATAATAGATGGGTGAGAATAAATTATATTTTTTATAATTCAATATTATTTTACGAAGTTACTCACACTGGCACGATTTGTTGTCCTATTTCTTGTCATATTTTAAAAATTAAACTGAATCGATTAGTGCTTAAACCAATTTTAAAATCCTTATTTATCAGCCTTATTAACGATTGAAAATACATAGAAATGCTAATTAACGGACTTTTAATCAGTGGGTCGCAGGTTCGATTCCTGCGCGGGTCATACTAATCTCATCATAATAGTGATTAGTTAATAATTAACAAGCCGGCTTAGCTCAGTTGGTAGAGCATCTGATTTGTAATCAGAGGGTCGAGGGTTCAACTCCTTTAGCCGGCACTATTTACAAGACATCCCTACTTAGGTAAGGATGTATTTTTGTGTTCATATTTATTGAATAATCTATCTAAATAAATATATTTTTTCTCTTTTTAAAATTCAAATGATTATTTGTTTATTGCTTGAAAATAAGAATCTTGTACGAGATGTTGTACGGTTTGTTAAAAAGACATAAATTGAGCAAACTTTTCTGCTGCTTCATCTCTTCTGTTCTGAGTTACATGGTCATATATATTCATTGTAGTTTCAATATTGGCATGACCGAGTCTCTCTTGAACTTCCTTCATTTCTAATTTTGCTTCAAAGAGTAATGCACAATGAGTATGCCTAAAACCATGAACATTAATATGTTTTAGTTTATGCAATTTTGTTATTCGTTGAAGAGCAGTTCCAATATAGTATAGATTTAAAGGATTATTTTTTTGGTTTGTAAAAACTAATTGTTCAGGACCATTAGCATTAATCCCAAAGGATAATAAATCTTTTCTTTGAATATTACGCCAGTTAACTAATAAATCCATGGTTATATTGTCGATAGATATTGTGCGATGACTTGCTTTAGTTTTGGGTGATTGAAAGATAGTACCATGTTCCCCTTGAGCAAGGACTCTTCGCACAGTTAATGTTTGGTTTACTTCATCAATATCTTTCCACTTCAAATGACAGAAAAATTTAAATTCTGTTATTAGTAAAGCTGAAGAAGGTTCTTTTGACATAAAAGACTTAAATAGTATAATCAATAGTTTTAAAAACCGTAATAAATAAGATACTGTTTTTTCATTCATTGAATCCATTTAAGGCTTCAATGCCTGCGAGTAGTGTTTACTTGATTGTAACTATGTATTTCTCCTTATATCTCTCTTGCTTTCTCTCAAAAACGATTGTTTTTGATACAAGAATAATAAATAGAAAAATAGAACCTCTTCTGATTTTACGACCCAGAAGAGGTTCTATTTTTTTCTTAGTTATTTCTTTTTGATTTAATACGATAAGGCAGACATTCCTCTAGTGATGTTATCTCTCTATAAACTTTTTTCAAAATCAATCGCTCCAGCAGGAAAATATCCAATTATCTATAAGTTTGCCTTCTCGCATAAGGCATAGATTTGATTAAGAGCGTAACAAGCCAGAGATTATGTAGTTTTTTAATAGGGTTAATTAGTTTTCGCTTTTAGCATGCAATGGTTCAGTCTTTTCTTGGTGAGTAGTGACCAATTTTGAATAGGTTTCATTATTCAACTTATTTACTATTTGTGACAAATCGGTTATTTTTTTTAGTGCTTCTATTGCTTGGTCTCTTTCTTCCTTGTCATAAAGACGGATTAAGTTTTTTAAAAATAAATAAGCCAGTTCATTCCGCTCACTGGTATATAAATTTTGTCGACTTATCCGCATGTCTTCAATAGCTATTTTTGCTCTATTGAGTTCTTTTTCTTCCAAAGTTAAATGGATAAAATTGACATAAAGATGAGAATGCCAGTTTGCAAATTCACTATTAACGGCTGCTAGTCCTTTGCTGTTGTCGAAAAAAATTGTGCTTTTTTGAAATATTGGTTTCTTTTCTTAGAAGGGACTATAGACATAATATTATTAAATAATTTTGTTTCAAAAAAGGTCCAGCTGCTTATTCTGTCTAGATAGTTAAAGATAAAGTCGAAACTTAAATCACCATCTGACTCTTTTGATAAAATAAGTTTGAATAATAGTGCAACTCTGCTCAAAAAGACTTCTGTTTGATTGGACGAAAAGCGTAATTTGTTATGGAGGTTGGTTAAAGAATGTGGATCTTGATTCCAGTAAGCGTTAAAAATAGTCACTAAAAAATCATCTGTGGTAAAGAGTTTCCCATGATGTTTATACATAAATTCATCGTAAGATACATTTATCCTATTTAACAATTCTTGAAATTTTTCTACAGAAATAGAGTGTAGTCCTTTCTCAAATTTTTGAAAGAAAGATCTAGAAACAATGCCTGTGTAAACTTCTTTTTGTGAAATGTTTTTCTGCATACGTATTTTTCTAAACGTTAATCCTATCAACTGATGTACCTCCGTATTTTTTGGGTAGTTTATGACCCATATCATAACATAAAGAGTGCTCGAAAAATGATAAAATAACAGTACAAACGGATACGGAGGGATACAAATGATTAAATTTTATAATAAACAGTACCTAGTTGCAGCTTTTATTTTCATTGGACTTGCAGCAGTAGAGACTACTTTTAATGCCGCTACTTATGCGTATATTTTTAAGGTTATTGAGGAAAAAGACACCTCTCTATTATTAAAGTACATTATTCTTGTTGTCTTGGGTTACATATTGTTTTCTATTATTACTTATTTAAAAGATTTTTGGACAAATAAGAATATTGCTTTTTTTAACACGTCTTTAAAGACTGAATTAATAAGGAAAATTTTAGAAAAAGAGACTTCTTTAAGTAAAACCGAAGGAGTATCAAGTAATACATCATTTTTTATGAACGATCTCAAGTTACTTGAAGAAAATTACGTAAAGCAACTATTCAATGTCGTCAGCTATTTAGTTACTCTAGTTGTTATTTTGACTTTTTCTATGAGCAACAGTTTTTTATTGACCGTTATCTTTTTAGTATTTACATCAGTAACACCACTGTTTACAAACATTTATAAAGAAAAAATAGAAGAAAGTAATAGTCATTGGACAAAAGAGAATAAATCTTTTTCTTCTATACTTAAGGATATCTTAAGTGGGGCTGAAACAATAGCTTCATATAAATCCGAAAATTATTTCATTAAAAATTTTTATCTGAAAGTAAAAGGTTTAGAAGAGAGTACTAAAGACATGAATAATGCCATCTCATTATCGAATGCATTGGTCATCGCTTTATCATATTTATTTCTGTATCTTCCGATTGGCATTGGTATCTACTTTACTATTCAAGGGCGAATTTCGTTAGCGTCTTTTGTAGCCGTTCAATACTCCAGTAGTTGGATCATAAATAATTTTTTAGGATTATCGCAGTGTATAAACAAGTTAAACAGTATAGGAGAAATCAAGAAGACGATAATTAATACACTGGAATTCAAACAGCCAGATGATACCAATGTATTAAGGAACCAGAAGATTGATTCGGTTGTTTTTCAAAATGTTTCATTCAATTATGAGGACAAGAAAATTTTTGAGCATTTAGATTTAACATTAAATTCAAACGATAATGTACTTTTAGAAGGAGCTTCAGGTAGTGGTAAATCGACATTTTTAAAATTACTGACAAAAAAATTAACCCCAACTAATGGTGAAATTTTCATTAATGGCGAAGATATGAAAAGCATTAGCAAAAATGAATTATACAATTATGTGAGCTTAATTCCCCAAACGGTTGCTATATTTAATGACACACTGAGAAACAATATTACATTAGGAAAAGAAGTAAGCGAAGAAAAGTTAAGTGAAGCAATTAAAAAAGCAGGGTTAGAAGAATTAATACAGCAAGTAGGTTTAAATTATCTAATCGGAGAAGATGGAGAAAGATTATCAGGAGGACAATTGAAAAGAGTAGAAATTGCAAGAGCAATTCTGTTTGATAAACCAATACTCTTAATCGATGAAGGGAATGCCTCACTAGATAAACATAATGCTTTAGCCATAAACAAAACAGTGGCTAATTTAAATAAGTTAGTTATAGACGTCGAACATTATGTCCCGGAAGAGAGTGTGAAAAATTACACTAGAAAATACTATTTAGAAAGTAGAAGAGTACAACCAAGTTGATATCAATTTGCAAGGAAGGGGACTACTAACTTTCTAAAAAATATATACAAAAAATGACAGTGTACATTTCAGTTCCTCCATAAGGTATAATATTATATAGGCTATATTTTTTGTTGAGAGTGTAATATATTTATATAATTAACCTGAATAATTCATAGCTCTATAATTTAAGCTGGTTTCTTGAATAAATTAATCGTTCTTGGAAAAATTGGGAATTTTTCTACAAAATAGTGCGTTCTCGAAGTAGATTTTAACTAAATGAACCTTCTTACGATTCTCTTGTTTGTTTGAAGGCATACTTCTCCCTTGTAGACGATTGATTCAAAAAATTAACGTGATG
>NZ_JBGQQZ010000098.1:0-6147 GCF_045528575.1 Ruoffia sp. FAM 24228 | reverse complement strand
AAGACTTGAGTTATAAAAGAATCGAAAAGCGACATTTCCCCCATGGGGGAAACCCTATACCTAAAAGTCTAATGGGGTATGTCTTTTGAATAACAATAGTGTTGCATTTGATTTGACAACAGAGGGAAATTAAAAATTAGATAACTTATGCAATCAATGCTTGACAATTGTAGGTACTTTTCATTATGATTTATTGAGATGTAAAGATGAATCTATAATAGGAGGGGTTGCATATGGCACAGAGAAAAGCAGCTTTGGCATGTACAGAGTGTGGCCAACGCAATTACCAAATGACACCGACACAAACGGGTCAATCTGTTCGTCTAGAACTTAAAAAGTTCTGTCGATACTGTAATAAGCACACAATACATAAAGAAACTAAGTAGATAGGTGGATAAGAATGAACTATATTAAATCAGTCGGAAACGAAATGAAAAAGGTAAATTGGCCATCAGTTAAAGAAGTCAATCGCTTTACTTGGATTGTTGTTATCTTTGTCGTTATTTTCGCATCTTATTTTGCATTAACCGATGAAGTATTCTCGTCACTAATGGATTGGTTATTTAGTGTTTAATTAAAAAGAGCGTGATTTCTAGTTTTTTTATAGTAATCATTGAAGGATTAATGGTATAATTGACGCAAGGAACGAACCTACTGTTTTGTAGGTTTTTTATTTTGAGAATTTTTTGAAAGGAGTTCAATATGGAATCAAATAAAGCATGGTATGTTCTACATACTTATTCAGGATATGAAAACAAAGTTAAAGAAAATATTGATTTACGTAAAGATAGTATGGCAATGGGGGAGAATATCTTCCGTGTGGTTGTCCCTACACAAGATGTTACAGAAGTGAAAGACGGCGAACCAAAAACTAAAACACAAAAAACTTTCCCAGGTTATGTTTTAGTTGAGATGGTTATGTCAGATGATGCATGGTTTATCGTTCGTAATACACCAGGGGTAACAGGTTTCGTTGGCTCGCATGGTGCCGGAAGTAAACCAGCACCACTTTTAGATGAAGAAATCGCCTATATTCTAGGTGACGGTGAACAACCGAAAGAAATTATCGACTTAAATATCAATACGGGTGATCGTGTTGAAATTACAGATGGTGCCTTCTCAGGTCTTGCAGGTGTTGTTGAAGAAGTGAATCAAGAACATCAGAAAGTTAAAGTTCTTATTGAAATGTTCGGTCGTGAAACAGTGGCTGAATTAGAATTCAACCAAATCAAAGAAGAAGAACTGTAGTAAGCAACTAAATCACGATAGTTAGGAGTACAAACTATATGAACTCATTTCATAAATATTATCGTTGGGCTGTGCCAGTATTCTTCGTATTATTACTATTATTGAACTATTTGAGTGCGGCAGGGATTATCTTACCAGCAACTCAAGCAGAAGTTTCAGATAAATATGTGAATTTATTTGCACCAGCAGGCATTACTTTTTCAATTTGGGCTGTGATTTATATCGGAATGGCATTGACAATTAGTATTGATTTTATCCGTCCAAAAGGAGATCGTTTCGGTGCGCTTTACCGTCAATTGATTTTAACGCGAATGATAGAATGGATTGCTTTAAACATTGTCTGGATTATTTGTTGGAGTAATGAATGGTTACTTGCTTCACTGATCGTTATTTTATTATACACAACTAGAATTATGAAAAGTGTTGAAGCTATTAGTGCTACACCCACATTAAGAGAAAACCCTTGGTTTTTAAAATACTCAATGGGTCTACATTTTGGTTGGTTATTAGTGGCGAGTATGGCTAACTTAACTACTTATACTGTAAGTCAAGGTGTTGATTTAACCGGTACAATAGGTATTATTTGGACGGTTGCGTTAATGATTGTTGTGGCAGCACTTTCAGCTTATTACTATACAAAGTTAGGTAATGAGATGATTATGCCAGTAGCATTATGGGCTATCCTAGGAATATTTATTAAACATAGTCCATTTTCATCCTTTGAATATAAAAGTAATATCGTTATGTATGTAGCCGCAGTTCTTTTTGTTATAAGTGCCGTTGGCTTCGTTCAACTGTTCCGACTACAAAAAGAACAACGAGTTAAAAGAGTGAATAAATAGGTTATAAGGTGAATCTAATTTAGGTTCATCTTTTTTGTGCTCCTTCGGATGCACTTTCATTTATGGTAAAATGACTATAACAAGGTCACTCAGTTTTCTTAAGAGAGAGTAGGAGACACATTATGAGACTCATCTTAAAAGTTTTACTCCGGATTGTAGTGATTGCTATTCTAATCACGGTTATTATCTTCGGAATACGTTGGGTTCAAACGAATCGGTATAGTGAGTATATTGCAACGGATGAAGAAAGTGTCTATGTCGAGCCAGCCAATTTAGCATTGTATGAGACAGAACAAGCCAATATGACAGTTGAAACAATCGAAGAAGGGTATGTTAATGGCTTCCATCTTGTTCCAGATGAAATTTTAGCTGAGGGAGCGATCTTCACCTTTGGGGGTTCCGAAGGTTCGCCCAATTATGAGTTAGCGGTTCAATTGGCAAATGAAGGATACGAAGTTTACAGTTTATTCTTTTTCGGACCAGGTGAATTACCTGAAAGTATTCATGAAGTTCCCCTCGATTTCTACCAAGAAGTCTTAGCTTATCACGAAGAACATAGTCAATCGGATGGTCCTATCACAGTCTTAGGTGCTTCTAAAGGAGCGGAATTAACTTTAAACTTAGCTACCATCTATGAAGAGATTGATCACATCGTATTATATGCACCGTCTACTTATAATTTCTTCTCACTAGACCAACAAAATGCAGACGCCAGCTCATGGTCTTACCAAGATGAGCCATTGCCGCATTTGAGTAATCAATCAGGTAGTATGATAGAAACAATGCAGATGATTGCAGGCTTTATCACCTATACACCGGTGTCATATCAACCAATTTATGACAGTGTGATTGAAGGAAGCGAAGCAGAGAGTCTAGAAGCAGCTCGCATTAAAGCTGAAGAATTTACAGGGGAAGGAATTATTTTCGCCGGTGGCGACGATTTAATGTGGAATTCAAGTCAAATGGGTGAAGCGATTATTGAACAGGCAAACCAAATTGAATTACACAATTATCCAGAGGCAGGTCATTTATTCTCAAATAAAAGATATTTAGGAGACTCTGCAGGATTGATTGCCTTAGGTGGGAATGATGAAGCCAATCAAGCCGCTTTAGAAGAAAGTCATGCCATTTTGTTAGAGAATTTAGCTAATTGGCATAATAAAGAATATAAAATGTAGATTAGCACTTGCAATATGGAATAAACATGGTATACTATTTCGGTGCGCAAGAACGCACACTGAGTGGGAGGAGTGAAGCTCACTCCGTAAACCACATCACGAAAAAAATTTTACAAGGAGGAATGTTTCGTGGCTAAAAAAGTCGTAACACAAGTCAAATTACAAATTCCAGCGGGACAAGCAAGTCCAGCGCCGCCAGTTGGTCCAGCATTAGGTCAAGCGGGAGTTAACATCATGGCGTTTACTAAAGAATTTAACGCTCAAACACAAGATCAAAATGGGATGATTATTCCAGTAGTAATCGATGTGTATGAAGACCGTTCATTTAGTTTTATTACTAAAACACCACCAGCTCCAATCTTACTTAAAAAAGCAGCTGGCTTAAGCAAAGCTTCTGGTGAACCAAACAAAAACAAAGTTGGTTCAGTAACAAAAGCACAAGTACAAGAAATTGCTGAAATTAAAATGAAAGACTTAAACGCAGCAGATGTAGAAGCTGCTATGCGCATGATCGAAGGAACAGCTCGTTCAATGGGAATCACTGTCGAGGGCTAAGCATAACGCAGCTTCCAGCCCGTATTCTATCGGGTGTGGGAGGTATTACCGTTAATACCACAAATATAGGAGGAATAAATTAAATGGCTAAGAAAAGTAAAAAATTTCAAGCGGCATTAGAAAAAGTAGACCGCAACAATTTCTATAGCGCAGATGAAGCAATCGCATTAGCGAAAGAAATCGACTTTGCGAACTTTGATGCAACTATGGAAGTATCTTACAACTTAAATATTGATGTTAAAAAAGCTGATCAACAGATCCGTGGAGCAATGGTATTGCCACATGGTACTGGTAAAACTCAAACAGTTGTAGTTATCGCAACTGGAGATAAAGCTAAAGAAGCAGAAGCAGCAGGTGCTGATTTTGTTGGTGAAGCAGACCTAATCGAAAAAATCAACGGTGGTTGGTTAGACTTCGACGTAATGGTAGCAACACCTGACATGATGGGACAAGTTGGTCGTCTAGGACGCGTATTAGGACCAAAAGGCCTAATGCCTAACCCTAAAACTGGTACAGTAACACAAGATGTTACTAAAGCGGTTAACGACATCAAAGCAGGTCAAGTTACTTACCGTGCTGACAAAGCAGGAATCGTTAATGTTCCAATCGGTAAAGTATCATTTGATGATGCTAAATTAAAAGAAAACTTTAACGCATTACACGAACAAATCGTTCGTTTAAAACCAGCTTCAGCTAAAGGTACTTACATGACAAGTTTAACATTGTCTACTACTTTTGGACCTGGTATCAAAATTAACGCTCCAGGAATGGAATAATCAATTTTAACTTAAATAATTACGAGCTTAGAATTTGAAGTAAGTCTTCATTTTTTAAGCTCTTTTTTTGTAATAAAGGGTCATGCTTTTGAAGACAGACCTATATTTTCAGGTAATAATTGAAAATATTAACTAAATGAAAACCGATTAAATAAAAATAGTTAAAAACATTAATAAAAAGTGTTGACAACACAGTCGGTATCCATTATGATGTTTTATGTGTTAAACGACCGAAGACAGTAAGTGGCAAATGCCTTAATTTCTTACCGAGGAAGTTCCTAAGTGATAAACAACAGGAATGTATCTCTATGTCTAAGGTGACATGGGGGTTTTTTTATTGGATAAAATAATCAATAAATACTCTCTATACCAAAATGACGGAGGTGAACTAATTGGGAAAAAGAAAAGTGACTCTTGAACAAAAACAAAACGAAGTTGCAGAAATCACTGAAGAACTTAAAGGTTCTGCAGGTGTTGTAATTATCGATTACCTAGGTCTTAACGTTACTGAAGTAACAGAATTACGTAAAAACTTACGTGATGCAGGCGTGAAAATGAAAGTTGTGAAAAACACAATCTTACGTAGAGCAGCTGCAGACGCAGGTATTGAAGGTTTAGATGAAGTTTTCGCTGGTCCTACTGCGATTGCTTTCCATTCTGAAGATGTTGTTGCTCCAGCTAAAATTATCGTTGATGCCGCAAAAGATTTAGAAAAATTAGAAATCAAAGGTGGATTAATTGAAGGTGCTGTAGCTACAGTAGCTGAAATCGAAACATTATCTAAATTACCAAGTCGCGAAGGTCTATTATCTATGTTACTATCTGTACTGGAAGCTCCAATGCGCAATACAGCTTCAGTATTATCACAAATGAATCCTGCTCGCAAGATGGCTTATGCGCTTAAAGCTGTTGGTGAAGCAAAAGACGCTGCTTAATGTAGCATAATTAATAAATAAAAAAACACATATAAAACGGAGGAAACAAATCATGGCATTAAACATTGAACAAATTATTGAAGATATCAAATCAGCAACTGTTGTAGAATTAAACGAATTAGTAGAAGCAATCGAAGAAGAATTCGGTGTATCTGCTGCTGCTCCTGTAGCTGTAGCTGCTGCTGGTGGCGCTGGTGAAGCTGCTGCTGAAGAACAAACTGAATTCGACGTTGAATTAACTTCAGCTGGATCAGCTAAAATTAAAGTTATCAAAGCAGTTCGTGAAGCAACTGGTTTAGGACTTAAAGAAGCTAAAGAATTAGTAGATAACGCTCCAAAAGTAATCAAAGAAGGATTATCTAAAGAAGATGCAGAAGCATTAAAAGCTGCAATCGAAGAAGTTGGAGGAGCTGTAGAAGTTAAATAATCTCTGATTATTTAACTTTATACACTCTAAACCAGAGGTTTTTACCTCTGGTTTTTTTGTCTTAAATTGTCAAATTAAGTGCAACACAGTTTTATAAAAGATTTCATAAGGTGTTTTCCAATTCAAACATTTTTTGGGACGTGTATTTAATTTCGTTGCCCAACCTTGTATCTCTTCATCAGTTGC